>JBJOOY010000060.1:0-3058 GCA_046051065.1 Cyanobacteriota bacterium | reverse complement strand
GTTCATATACTAGTAAATTTACTTAATAGATTTATAGATGATTGATTTTTTATTACAAAACAATAGTTGATAGTGCCGACAACTAGGCACTATCATCAGCAAATCTCATGAATCGCGATCGCTAGATCGAAATCTCCGATTAACTTCGTTTCTTTCGCCCTTCCTGCGGCGCGCCCCATTGGAGACTCACGTTAACAGAGGCTATTGCGATAGTTGGGGAAAAAACTGTGGATTCGATCTTCGAGATCGCCTAGAATCCCTTGGCAACCCCCTCCCCGCGTGGATCTGCCGCACCTTCGAGTCTACCATCGGGTAACTGTTGAATCGCATTGGCATTACCCCAATACTCGCGTGGCTCGATCGAGTGTCCCCGACGGCGCAATTCTGCTAGGGTAGACAGATCGAAACCCCACGGATCGACATTTACCTTATCGGGCAACCATTGATGGTGAATTCTCCCGGCGCTGACAGCCGAGCCAACATCCATTTTGTATTCCAAGACATTGAGTAAGATTTGCAAAACGGTAGTAATAATCGTACTCCCGCCAGGTGCGCCCGCCGCTAGCCGAAATTGACCGTTTTCGGTGACAATTGTTGGTGTCATACTAGAGAGTGGTGTCTTACCGGGGGCGATCGAGTTTGCCTCTCCACCTACCAATCCATAAGCGTTCGCCACCCCAGGTGCAGCCGCAAAATCATCCATCTGATCGTTGAGTAAAATTCCCGTTCCTGGGACTACCACTCCCGCTCCAAAACGGTAATTGACGGTAAATGTTAGGCTGACAACGTTACGATCTTTATCGACGATTGTCAGGTGACTGGTTTCTAGGGATTCGGACAAGGGTTGTTTGTTATTTATGATTTGGGCATGGGAGTATCCTTGGTTGGTACTCGTGGGTGCCCCGACAGGTTGTTTCGCTGGAGCATCAAACTGTTTTAAAATCTCCGGAGCAACTGGTTGCAGGGTAGTGGAAGAACGTGCTCGATCGAGCTTAATTTCCTGACGGCGTTGAGCTGCATAAGCAGGATTGGTGAGAGCCGAGACAGGTACTTTGATAAAATCAGGATCGCCGAGATATTTCGATCGATCTGCATAGGCAATTCGCATCGATTCAATCAGCAGATGGAGTGAGTCGGGACTATGCCAACCCATCGCCGCTAGATCGGTACTACCGATCGTGTTTAATATTTGCAATAAATGCACACCACCAGAGGATGGTGGGGGCATCGAACAGACGTTGTATTGGCGAAATTTGCCACATATCGGCTCTCGCCACTTCGGTTGATATGCTTTGAGATCTGCGCGGGTAATTAAGCCCTGATTGAGGCGCATATCACGATCGATCGCACTGGCGATCGATCCGGTATAAAAGTTCTGTGGATTACGTGCAACGGCGATTAATGTTTGGGCTAAATCTCGTTGAATCAAGCGCTCCCCTGGTTGTAAAGGTTGTCCATTGTTAGTAAAAATTTGGCGAGCGGCGGGATTGGTAGCCAGGAGTTTCTGTTTGGATTTAGCCTGTTCGGTATAAATTTCACTGACAGCAAACCCATCCCGCGCCAATTTAATGGCTGGAGCTACCACCGTCCGCCAGGGTAACTTACCATACTTCCGATGTGCCGCCGCCAACCCCGCGATCGTCCCTGGCACACCAGCCGCTAAATGTCCTTCCAAACTTACATTCGGGCGAACTTTCCCCTGTGCATCTAAATACATATTCCGCGATGCTTTCTGTGGTGCGCGATCGCGAAAATCTAGAGATTTCACATCTTTCCCCATCTTCGTCATCATAAAACCGCCACCCCCAATCCCCGCCGAAAATGGTTCGACGACGGAAATTGCCAAAGTTGTCGCCACAGCAGCATCGATCGCATTACCACCTTGCTTAAGCACATCTACCCCCGCCTGAGTTGCTAACGGATGAGCCGATGCTACCATCCCATTTTGACTGTGAGTAGGACGTGGAAAAGCTGCAAAAGCTGGGGCAGAAATAGTTAAAATGAGAAATGAACTAACTGTAGTCAAATATCTGAGCATACTCATCTCTCCTCTGCGCTGTGGAGTGTTTTTAGCGGTTAAAAAAAATATCTGTGGGAATCAGATTGCGTTGAATTATAGTTAATTGTATGACAAAACTAATCGTAGCTACCAGCAATCCTGGCAAATTGAAAGAAATGCAGGCATATCTGAGCGATAGTGCTTGGGAACTCAGCCTCAAACCTGCGGAATTAGATGTAGATGAGACGGGAAATACATTCGCTGCTAATGCGTGTCAGAAAGCCTCTGAGGTGGCGATCGCGTTGAATTGTTGGGCGATCGCTGATGATTCGGGTTTGATGGTGGACGCACTCAATGGCGCACCAGGAATTTATTCGGCACGTTATGCCCAGACAGATGCAGCGCGGATCGATCGAGTGTTGCGGGAACTGGGCGATAATCCTGACAGACACGCTCAACTCCTCTGTGCTGTAGCTGTAGCTCGCCCAGACGGTTCGATCGCCGCACAAGCTGAAGGCATCTGTCGCGGCGAAATCCTCACTGCCCCGCGCGGTGCTGATGGGTTTGGTTACGATCCAATTTTTTATGTGCCACAAAAACAGTTAACTTTTGCCGAAATGTCCAAGGAAACCAAGCGCAGTATCAGTCATCGCGGAAAGGCTTTTGCTGTCATTAGTCAACAGTTAAAGGCGATCGCTAGTAGCGATCTAGTTTAAAATTTACTGAATTATTTCAATTTCTCAATAACTTTTATTGCCATCGTAAGTGTTAATCCACTAATTTTAGCTAAGACGATCTCCTCCCATGTATCAAATTTTCGTTCTGGTTGAGTGTCGCGGATTGCTACGATATTGGTTGCTAGTTTTGCCGCAGTACTCCCAATGCCAGATTTTGACATTTTGAGAGTAAGATCTGTGAGATTTAGTGTATTAATCAAGTCGAGTGTCTTAACTAATTTATCGGGATCGATCGATGCAAAGAGATCTGATTTTATTTTGCTATTAGTCGGAGTAGTCGCAGGTTTAGTTTTTTCTGTAGTTGTTAATTTTTTAGTTGCAG
>JBJOOY010000059.1:0-3090 GCA_046051065.1 Cyanobacteriota bacterium | reverse complement strand
CCTCAGTTTCAATTTTAGGTAGTTCTTGCGAGACAAATTTTCTGGCGGCTTCTGCTTCGCGACGTTGATTTTTTTGATCGTCTCGAATGTAGACTTCCATTGTCTTTTCAACGACATCTTTAGTAAATTCTTTACTAGTATTTTGGAATGTGACTTCCAAAATATCTGTATTCTTAATCGGACTTACTTTTAGTTGTTGAACGAAAGATTCTGAGTTCTTGATAAATTTATCAATCTGCTTGATTTCTGGTCTAGTTTTGTATTTGCCATCGCGTAGTTCTGTCAGTACACCATTGACATTAGTCAGGGATTTGAGGATTTCTGCTTGAGTGTTAACTGGAGTACTGCCAGTTAATCCATCTAGCTCGCCCATACTGCCACCCCCAGCAGCATTGGCTACACTACTCAATAGGGTACTAGCCTTGTTGGTCTTTTTCAGGATCACTTGTCCTTTGGCTTGAAATACTTCTGTTTGGTTCTGCGTCCATAATGCTGCTAATGCTGTAGTAATGGCAAAGACCAGGGTTGCGGGCAACCAGCGACGTTTGATTACTAGCCAATATTGTGCAATTTCATCCATATACTTTAAAAACGGGGGGTGACTGTATGTTATAGCCCCTCCTATTCTAGCACTGAGGGTTTAGCTACTCGTATCAGCATTTAAACGTAATTCAGATGTGTTGTATCAACTAATTTAATCGATTGTATAGATTTAATAAGTATGCCGAACTGGGGAACTTATCGGGCTTAGTTTACGATCTATCCGATCGATTAAACTTAGTTTCTGGCAATAGAGCGGGGGAATGCAGATCGATCGGCAAATTGCTAGCAAATTCATAGTTCGTAATTTCTGTCTGCTGGATGGGATTACTGAAGGAATGAACGAATTTCCTCAAGTTCCAGATTTTACAAGTCTCATTAGTGCAGCTCTATTACGATTGCGGATGAGATCGCCATTTTTTGGTACATTGGGCATGTTTGCTCGGTTTATACCTAGCCAAACTATCTCAACGGCAGCAACAGATGGACGCGATATCTTTTTGAATCCGGAATTTCTGAGCTCTTTGCCCAATGAGCAGCAAGATGGTGTAATTTTACACGAGCTGCTACATGCTGCATTATTACATCCATCTCGGTTGAAAGAACGGCAACCAAAGTTGTGGAATATTGCTGCGGACATTGTTGTCAATGGCACAATCTCTCAACAAAGTGGCGTTGAATTACCTCCCCTTGGCTTGCGAGACGAGAATTTGGAGCAACTTAGCGTAGAAGAAGTCTATGAATTATTGCAAACGATCGATACAAGTCGCTTTGATTCGGTAGATATTGATTTATTAGGGCCAGATTGGGATCGGGACTCGATTTCAAGCGGCACAGAGACGGGAGATCTGCTGAGTAATAATCGCCAGGAATCAATAGCAGCTTATTGGCGCAATTCTCTTGGGCAGGCGACAGTAATTGCCAAAAGTACGGCAGCGGGAACACTACCGTTGGGAATCGATCGAGAGTTGGATGCGATTCTCAATCCTCAGTTAGATTGGAGAACGTATCTCTGGCGATATCTCGCCCAGACTCCCACAGATTTTCAGGGCTTTGATCGGCGGTTGATCGGGCGTGGACTCTATCTAGAAGCGTTACAAGGTGAATCGGTACGGGTTTATGTGGCTGTCGATACCAGTGGCTCAGTTGGAGCGCGATATCTCCAGTTATTTATTGGGGAAATTAACGGAATTTTAGCGGCTTATCCTCATATTAACTGCGAGTTGTATTATGCAGATCGCGACCTGTATGGGCCATATGTACTGACCCTAACTTCAACTATACCCACACCCCAAGGTGGTGGGGGTACTTCATTCGTACCATTTTTCGATCGAGTGACTCAAACCTGGGATGGACATACTCAGACGGTATGTATTTATCTGACTGATGGTTATGGTGAATTCCCCCCGTCTATCCCCGTCATACCAACACTTTGGATCATTACGCCAGGTGGACGAAATTTAGCCTCATTTCCATTTGGAGAAGCAGTAAGATTGCTAGAGTTAACTTAATCGCCTCGATTCCAGTAGCGATCGAGTCTAGAATACAAGGGATTAGGTAGATTTTCCCCCATAACTAAATCGCAATGCCAACTGCAACCAATTCTACACTCACCCATCGCCCGCAATTACTCGCGCCCGCTGGAAATTGGGCATGTGCCAAAGCCGCGATCGAAAATGGTGCAGATGCCATCTATTTTGGCTTGGAGCGATTTAATGCCAGAATGCGGGCGGATAATTTTACCGAGGGGGATCTACCCGAATTGATGTCATGGTTGCATCAGCGGGGTGTGAAGGGCTATGCCACGCTGAATACGTTGATTTTCACGCAGGAACTACCCGAAATCGATCGATATCTCCGCAGTGTCATTCTAGCAGGAGTAGATGCGGCGATCGTTCAGGATGCCGGAATTTGTCGGCTGATTCGACATTTATCTCCAGATTTTCCGATACATGCTTCGACTCAGATGACGGTGACGAGTGCGGCTGGAGTAGAATTTGCCCATGAATTGGGTTGCAATTTAGTTGTCTTGGCGCGAGAATGTTCGCTGACAGAAATCGATAAAATTCAGGCTCAATTAAAGGGTCGAAATATCTCAATTCCGTTAGAAGTTTTCGTACATGGCGCATTATGTGTCGCCTATTCTGGGCAATGTTTGACGAGCGAATCATTGGGCGGTCGATCGGCAAATCGCGGTGAATGTGCTCAAGCTTGTCGGATGCCTTACGATCTAATTGTCGATGATGAATTATATAATTTAGGCGATCGTCAATATCTGCTCAGTCCTCAAGATTTAGCTGGACTTGAGGTATTACCAGAAATCGTCAAAACTGGTGTTAGTTGTCTGAAGATTGAAGGACGATTGAAGACACCTGAATATGTGGCAAGTGTCACGCGAGTTTATCGCTCGGCTTTAGATAATATCTGTCAAGATTTAACACCGGAAATTGAAAAACAGCAAGCTACATATAGCCTGGAAATGGCGTTTTCGCGCGGCTTATATACTGGTTGGTTTGAAGGAATCGATAATCAAGCTTTAGTTCATGCCAG
>JBJOOY010000058.1:0-2589 GCA_046051065.1 Cyanobacteriota bacterium | reverse complement strand
CAGGTGCAGCAATCACCGAATCTAGAGCATGCTTATCAACGTTGTGAATCGGGATTTCCGACACTAGCGATTATTGATTCAGATTTAGCCGATGGATCTGGGATTGAATTTTGCCAATGGTTGTACCCCCAGAGCAATTCACTCATCCTGATGCTCTCAGCGCGGATCCGGGAAGTTGATGTGGTGACAGCACTTCAGGCTGGAGTTGATGACTATCTAAAAAAACCTTTTGGCATGCCCGAATTTTTGGCACGAGTGGCAGCTCTGCTGCGGCGCAGTCGCCTTCAAATGTCAATGCCGACAGATATAACCTATGGGGATTTACGAATCGATCTGGTGCGGCGGTGTGTTTATATTAGAGACAAGTCGATCGATCTCAGCCCACAAGAATTTAGTTTGCTCTATGTTTTAGCCCAAGCTAACGGTCAGCCCGTACATCGCCGAGAATTGCTCAAACGTGCTTGGAATGTCGATATTGACAATCCCCGGACGGTAGATTCACATGTCCTTACCCTCCGCAAAAAGCTCGGACAAACAGATCCAAACGGCTTGCCGCCTGTCTTGTCGCGCTTCTTACCGGAGGGAACCTCCGGAGCGCGCGCCGCTGCGCCAGCAATCGAGACTGTCCGGAAAGTAGGGTACAGACTGAATTATTAGAATAGCAACAAAATTGTTAAGATATCTACACAATTATTGACGAGCGAGCAATAATAGACGTAACAGCAATTTTAGTAAATAATATGATCGATCGCCACAGCGTCATAGAGTACCTCAACAGACACCCCAGTCACTCTACCTGGCAAATGCGGTTGCATTTTTTACAAGCTACCCGTCGTGCCGATGGTAAACCTTCAGTTTCGATTGGTACAATTGCCAATCAGCTAAATTATATTCTCCGCGATCTGGAAGTTACTGGGAAAATCGTACCACCGCAAGAATTAGCCATAATTTTGGAAGATAGTCATCGAGAATGATTAGCTCGATTGCTGACGCAGACGGCAAGCCGTTCGAATTTCGATCGCAGTTTGTGACGTTAAGGTTTTCTCAATATAAATTCACAATTTAATTTAACAGGGATTGCTAAGTTCTCCCTCAGATTATTTACTCAGGGTTCGCAAAAATCGACCCAAACTAGCAAACACGCCCCCTGATTTTTGAGCAGAGACTGGATTAGCTTTGGAATTAGTTGAAGCCGATGGCGAGAGGATCTCGTCTAACTCATCACCAACAGGTTTTTGAGGGCGTTCGACCAGAAGAATATAGTCATCTGCTTGTTCTAACCATACTTGCCATTGTCCAGGATAGCAACGATAGAGTGCGGATGTTTCTAGGGGTTTGATATAGTAGGCACAGTGGAGTGTGGTAAGAAACCTGTCGCGTAATTGTCTAGCGGCGTAACCGATACCCACAATTGCAGCATCTTCAAGTCTAGGTAAAAATAAAATGACTGGACGCTTGCCTGCGGCCTGACAGAGTTTTTCTACTTGTTCGACCTCAATTGCTGAAGGATCGATCGCGATAAATAATTGGTCTTCATCCTGTACTTTACCAACTACTGGTGATCGACTATTGCCTAAGTCATCGATCTTAAAATTGATATCCTGCCAGTCTCTGCGAGCTAGAGCGGCAGCGCCAGTATCTGTAAATAATACTTTAAGTGTATTACCTCGATCGGTAAAGGCGGTGATAAATTCTTGTGCTAAAGCCATCGACTTGAGTTCGGGGATCGCAATTTCGACAGTAATCCGCTGATAACCATCAGCAATAGCAGCTTTAGCCGCAGTTTGTGCTAAAGAGATAGATTCTTCCAGAGTGGTTGGTAGTTGTGACATGTAGAGTGAAGACGAGACTAATTCTATCTATTTTTACAGGTCGATCGTGGTTTAGCATAGTCGCAACCAGAGTCATCACGTTGTAGACTGATTAATGACATGTTTCACAGCGTTAACTTATCGGATTCGATCGCCAAATGTCGCCCACTCCCAAATTACCATGGATTTCCTTAGTACTGTTATTTCTAACCGATGTTACTTTTGTCTGGCTGCTCTACGATTGGACTACAGATCGATCGATCTGGTTGGCAATTGCTTTTGGGATTGTTATCCTAAGTGGAATTTTTACTTACCCCAGTATTAGCGTTGGGTTGAGTTTTGGGAGATTTTTTAAGACAGATACTAGAGCGTTTATTTTAATTGTCCTGGGTAGTATTATTACGGTTTTTTTACTGACCTGGGTGCAGTTATTTGTTAATACAATAGTGATATTTGCGGCAGGATTATTAGTTAGTTTAGATTTGAAAACTAATGGCTGGAGTAAACCGATGAGTCTATTCTTGATTATCGGTTGGCAATTATTAGCCATGAGTACTGGCTTATATTTGCATCATTTTTGGGCACACCCACTTACCAATTTGCCAGAATACGTTTACTCGGATTACTGGGGGCATTTTCTCGATTCTTTCTTGCAAAGTATAGCAACCGCCAAGGCGGTTAGGACATAATACTGTTATAGTGTGTAGTTGAAGTGATAAATGGATAAAAATGCCCAAACCCTATAGTTACGACTTACGTCAGAAAGTAATTCAATCAA
>JBJOOY010000057.1:0-2975 GCA_046051065.1 Cyanobacteriota bacterium | reverse complement strand
TTGGTATAATTGTTTAAGACTATTAATGCCTGCTGCTTGCATTAATTCTTGTAATCTAACCGTGCAATTTTCTACACTAATAATCTGTTGCTCTGGATTATTCATATTCCATAGAAATGTCAGGTGGGCATAAGCTGATGGACATTTAGATTAAATACTGGACAGTTGAGAAGAGCGGGGAGCTAACAATCTCCAACTGATTGCTGTTATTAATCACTAGCCACTAAAACCATAAACGATCGCTCAATTCAGATACTGAACAGCTCACCCACCTTCCTAATTATTACCGACCAAAACAGTCTGCACCAAGATGTTAGAATTGCCCCAAATATTTGACTATTGCTCTAATAGACTGCGCAACATCCATGCAGTTTTCTCATGTAATTGTAACCTTTGAGTGAGTAAATCTGCGGTTGGTTCGTCTTTGGCTTTTTCAGCAGCAACATAAATCGATCGAGCGGTTCGACAAACAGCTTCTTGTCCTTCGACTAAGAGTAGAATCATCTCTGTAGCTTTGGGAACGTTAGTAGTTTCGGAGATCGAACTTAATTTAGCATACTCACTGTAACTTCCAGGTGCCGGAAATCCTAACGCGCGAATCCTTTCGGCGATTAAATCTACAGCTAAAGCTAGTTCGGTATACTGAGTTTCAAACATTAAATGTAGCGTTTGAAACATCGGTCCAGTTACATTCCAATGGAAGTAATGGGTTTTTAAATACAGAGTATAGGTATCTGCCAAGAGCCGAGATAATCCATCAGCAATTTCCTTGCGGGTGTCTGCTTCGATCCCAATATTTACTTGAATCATGGTTATTGTAACTCCTGAGAAAACTAACTGAATCTCGATCTATCTTTATTGTACTCAATATTCAGACGATCGAAAAACTCGATCGCCAAATTAAATTAATGTCAGGCGCAATATGTATCTATAATTAGTTGTAATATTTCCGATCGAGCTGCGATTAAATAGTAATTATGTCCCATCAGTTGAACCCTTGCCTTACTGACGATGGTTCTTATACTTTTTTCTCGGAGGAGTTTGGGCAAACTTTCCATAGTAAATATGGTGCAAAAGCAGAATCCATCTATAAATATGCCGTTCCGACTTTACTTGCCCAGAAAGCTAATCGAGGTTATCTCCGAATTTTAGATGTTTGTTATGGACTAGGCTATAATACTGCCGCTGCATTATCGACGATCTGGCAAGCAAACGCTGATTGTGTGGTTGAAGTTATGGCATTAGAACTCGATCGAGCCGTACCAATTGCCACGATCGAACATCATTTATTCGCCGATTGGGAAGCTCCAATTCCGCAATTATTAGCACAATTAGCTCATCATGAAAATATCGATATCGATCGAGTAAAAGCTCAATTAATCTTTGGCGATGCTCGTCAAACAATCGATCAAATTATCGCGCAAAAATTTCAAGCCGATGCAATTTTCTTAGATCCATTTTCACCCTTATCTTGTCCTCAATTATGGACGGTAGAATTTATCGATCGAGTTGCTCGTTGTTGTGCCCCAGATGGTAGAATCGCCACATATTCATGTGCCGCAGCAGTCCGCACGGCGATGCGCACAGCGGGTTTGCAGATCGCAGATAGTATTCCCGTCGGGAGAAAAGCACCAGGCACGATCGCGAGTTTCAGTCCTGAAGGATTGCCCCCATTATCGCAACAAGAATTAGAACATCTCCAAACTCGCGCTGCGATTCCCTATCGCGATCCTACCCTGTTAGATTCGATGCCTACAATTACAATTCGACGCGAATTAGAACAGGATGATTGTGAATTAGAAACTACTTCTCAATGGAAAAAGCGCTGGCGAAATCGATCTTAAATACTTGTGCGACATAAATTTGGCTCTCCCTAAAATTTGGAAAAGCCGATCTCTATCATGTCTCTTCCGATCGAGCCATATATTTTTCTATTTTACGCCGACTGTAAGTATTAGGCGATCGCAAATATGTCATGGAAAACCATATTTTCAAATATTCACTACGGTAGTTACCACATCACTCGAATTGAGTATGGCTCAAATAAAGAATCGCGAGTGATAATAGTTCAGAGAATTACCGATTGATTGTGCTATTAAAATCCGGTCAAATGGATCGCGATGATGCAATGGTAATGAGCGATAAATATCAAGTTCAGCAAAAGCAATCGGCAAAATTTTAATATCTAATCGTTGTAAATCGGCTTCCAGATTGTCAAAGGGGCGTTGAAGTTCTAGTTTACCAAGTCCTAATTTAATTGAAATTTCCCACAGACTGATAATACTGACGAATACATCATTATCTTTATTTTCGATGCTATCCAGTGCGAGATTGCTGAGGTTAGCATCTCCTTGGAGATACCAAAGTAGCGCGTGAGTGTCGATTAACACTCTCATTACATGTATTCCTCAAAGTCTGATAATGGCTCATCAAAGTCATCGCGAATGTTAATAGCTCCTTTCCAAAGACCGAATCCCTGTCTTTTTTCACCTGCGGCTACATCAGTCGGTGCTTGAGGATTAGTATCTGGATTGGATTTAGCTCTGAGTTCTACAAATTCGGCAAATGCTAAGATTTGCTCCTGCAAGTCTGCTGGTAAAGTGTAGATCTTGTCGATCGTCATTCGGTTCATACTCAATTAGTGGGTGGCTTAGTAGTTCGATCGTAGCAAAAATTGAAGACGATTTCCTTCAGTACGCTCTGCGAAAGGATGTGTCCCGATCGATCGTTAACTACTAATTAATCGATCGCCGATATATACCATATCAGACAGATCGATTCTGACAGGCTACGCGATCGAGTTGTCATCATTTAATTCTTAATAAAAATTTCCACAACTATTTAAGAGTTTTGTGGATTAATGGTAATTAGAGTCGATCCCCAACTCGATCGCGTGCAAATTAGTACGTTTTAAGTCGATCCTACTAATTAGAGCTAACTCCAATCCTCCTCAAGTTGTGTAAATGCAGAATATT
>JBJOOY010000056.1:0-3375 GCA_046051065.1 Cyanobacteriota bacterium | reverse complement strand
CGTTTGTGTAACACCAAAATCGCCGCCAGCTGTAGCATTAAGCGAAGTTCCCTTCCCGATATCTAAGTTGAATTGAGAGACTGCTAGGATATCTGAAGGTTGAAAAGTGCCACTAGTTGGTACTTCAATTGATACTCCAGTTCGACCAATCGGAATAGCCTGACTTGCTGGGGTTGGTGGAACACCGATTGGAGCACCGAATACCCCACCCACACTTTGATCTGCACCACCTAATACCGATTGTAACTCATCATTTGAAACTTCAACTAGTTCTTTGCGCAAATTATTTAACTGAATCATGAGAGTACCTCGTCATTTAAGTAGAATAGATTTGTCATTCGATCGTCACTTGTCCCCAAAACCTCTGATTACAAGGTTTGATTGGACATTGAAGTCACGAATTTTGTGTGACTCAACTAAGCTACCAGATCTCACTATCTCTTGTCGTTAGAAAATCTTGCTAAATACTATCAAAATCTTGCTCAATTTTTAAAACGCCATTTAGTACATACGTATGTTCTGTACTGGTCTGGAGTAACTGACAGATGCTTCCGAAGCGTGAGGCAAAGAGGCTTCGCCTTTGAGTGAATTAGAAAAAATCGACTATCACTGACAACGATCGATCTACCATTCGATCGATACTCAGCCTAGAATTTTTCTGTTTGCAGCGATCAAGTTCTAGACTGAGAAAGAATCGAGTCGTGCAAACTTTGCACGACATCATCTCAGGAAAAGTCTCATTAAATTTAATGAAGTTATATGCAGTCGATAGATTCCTCTCAAACTCAGCTATCAACATAGAAATCAGCTTTTAATGATTTGTCGCCTTAATTTTTATCATCTAACTCTTTTTTCTTCTTTTTCTGCCTAGCAACATCTACCCCTGAAACAGCTAATCCACCACCAATAGCAGAAGGTATGCCAGCCATCATTCGATGGAGGGCAAAACCAATATAATCATGATTTATAGCAAGTTGATGTGTTTCCTCATCTGTCCCCGTTAAGGACATTTCAAAAGCTGTCAACTGGTTAAGTGGTTTTTGATAGAGAGGCATTAAAAAGAACCCTAAACAGGCGAACGCCATAGGTACACCACAAAGGGTGAAGATCATTCTATTTAAAAAGATGCGAAAAATCATGTCGTCAACCTATATATTTTGCGAAAGGGTGTCTGAAAGTTCAGACACCTCTTAAGAAGGACAAAGAATTAGAACTTTATGGTCCCTAAACCAGTCGGACTAAAACCACCTTGCGGTAATAGACTTTTGCCAGCATCAATAGCAGTTGGTACCCCAAAAGCACCACCGGCAGCTTTCCCTACCCCTATACCAAAAGAAGCAACTCGTACGACATTAAAAGCATACTTATCTATTTCTTCATCTGGCTAAGAACCAGAATTCTTATTCGTTCGCTGCCATTCTTTCAGTAGTTCGATCGCCACTCGAGCATTTTTGGTATCACGCTGTTGTTGAAATAGTTTAATTGCTTGTTGCAAATCGGCAATTCCGTCAGATCGATCGTTTAGTAAATTGTACTTAAGCATACCTCTATTACCGTACGCAAGAGCATAGTTGGGATCGAGCTGAATGGCGCGATTGTAATCAGCTAATCCTCCCCGAACATCATGAAGAACTTGTGCCTTCAAACCACCACGATTCATATAGGCATTCGCGAAATTGGGATCGATTTGAATAGCACTATTCATGTCGGCTAATCCTCCCCGATAGTCGTTAAGTTTGCTCGCTTTAACAAAACCGCGATTGTTATAGGCTGTGGCGAGTTTGGGGTCGATAGAAATAGCACGATCGTAATCAGCTAACGCTCCCTGATAGTTCTGCTTTTCATATTTCTGTCGGGCTGAGGCAATGTAATCAACTGTTTTTGGTGCGTTATTCTGAGCAATGGTAGTTACTTGCCAACTTTGACGATCTAGTTTGACAGTTTTCGATATAGAGATCGATCTATTTGCTCGATCGATCGTGATTGGAGTTTTAGCAATAGCGATCGGCTGTATGAAAGGAATAATATTAACTACGATCCCGATTAATCTTATCCATAGTGAGATTTTATCTGACATGAGAGTGGAGATATCTGTAATTACATCAACCTTGATTCTAAATTGATCGAAAATTAATTACGCTGTGACGATCGAAAACTATTCCTCTTTAGTCCCTTTTCTTTCTGTCCTAAATATTTAGCTAAGAATCAGAATTCTTGCCAGTCTGTTGCCATTTTTTTATTTGTTCGATCGCCACTCGAGAACTTTTGGTGTCACCCTTAGTTTAGATACTATTTCATATTTAAAACCCTAAACTTTTACCCTGTTCAATTTCTTAATAGCTTCTAGCGATTGTCTTGCAGACTCTTTATCTCCCTGAGCCTCATATAATTGAGCACACTTTTGAAGGTCTTTGATGGCTGCCTCTCTCTTTCCTAATTTAATAAACATTAAACCTCTATTATTGTAAGCATTAGCTAAACTTGGATCGAGATCGATTGCTAAGTTAAAATCGTTCGACGCATTGTCGAAATCGCCTTGAACCAATTTCAATAGTCCTCTATTGCTGTAAGCACGGGCATATTTTGGATCAAGATCGATTGCCGTATTATAGTCTTTAATCGAACCTTCCCAATCTTTAAGTGCAGATTTTACTATTCCTCTTGCGTTATAAGCTTTTGCATACTTAGAATTAGCTTTTACAGCCTGATTTAAATCACCCATTGCTCCCGTAAAATCCTTACGACTATACTTTTTTACGGCTTGCTCAACCAATATATCTGGATTAGTGGATGTGATAGTTGACGAAGGAGATTGTGCCATCAAGTAACCTTGCTGATTTATTGATGTGAGTGCTGCTATGCAAAGGATAATAATAAATTTCATAATTATATAGATAAACTGATGAGTTTTAACAATAGATTGTTGGTCTATTATTTTTTGCTTTTCATATCAATTCGTTGCTTAGTAAAGTTAACTAAGCAACGAAATAACTAACAGATTAGAATGACACTTTCCCAGCAACTCCTATCCCATCCGGAGTGATCTGAATAGCACCTCCATTTCCATTATTTTCATAGGACAAACTTCCTTGTTTAACCTCAAATACATTTCCACGCCCATCACCACCCTTAACACCAAAAGTAGGATTTTCAGGTGTCGGCAAACTTGGCACGACGAAAGGAGTGTTATATTCGTTTGGTTGTTTCGGCAGTGTCATTGGCGGTGGTAGTGGTCGAGATGGTGGGGCGGTAAATCCTAAGAGACTACCACCACCTGATATCGATCGCAACTCATCATTTGGAACTTCAATTAGTTCTTTTCGTTGCTTGCACAAATTATTTAACTGGATCATTGAGTTAACTCTCATTTAATTA
>JBJOOY010000055.1:0-21003 GCA_046051065.1 Cyanobacteriota bacterium | reverse complement strand
ATGACTTTGCCCTGATCGTAAGTTCCAGGATAACCTTGCGCGGCGATCGCCACACAAACTGACACTGCTGGTTTCCATTTGATCGGTGGTAGGGTGGCTAGTCGCCCTGTGGTACAGGCTAAGAGCAAGTCTACCAAAGGAGTAGCGAGTAACGGTAAAATTGCTTGAGTCTCTGGATCACCAAACCGACAGTTAAATTCTAATACTTTGGGTTCGCCATTAGGAGTAATCATCAAGCCTGCATAGATTACGCCGCGATAATCGATACCTTGGCGGCGGAGGGTGGCAAGAGTCGGCTCTAATACCTCAGTTTGGACTCTAGCCATTAGGGCTGGAGTTGCTAGCGGTGCGGGCACATAGGCACCCATTCCACCTGTGTTTGCCCCTATATCGCCATCCCCAATCCGTTTATGATCTTGAGCAGGTAAAAACGGACGAATAGTTTGACCATCTGTAATCGCGATGACTGATACTTCTTGCCCTGTCAAGTATTCTTCAATTAATAACTTCTGATAACCTTGCGCAAATAATGTTTCGACAGCAGTTATCGCTGCTGGTAAGGTTTGGGCTACTACCACACCTTTTCCCGCCGCTAATCCATCAGCTTTAACGACAATTGGAGCCCCCTGTTGCTCGATATATGCTCGTGCTCCATCCACATCTGTAAAAGTTGCCGATCTTGCCGTGGGAATTCCGGCTTCCTCCATGATGGCTTTTGCCCAAGTTTTGCTAGACTCAAGTTGGGCACCTGCTTTAATTGGGCCGAAAACAGGAATGTTAACCGCTTGTAAGTAGTCAACAATGCCTAATGATAGTGGCAATTCTGGCCCGACGACTACCAATGCAACATCGTTTACTTTGGCAAACTCGGCAATTCCTGTAAAATCATCCGCTTTCAAGGCAAGATTTTGGCAACGCTCCATCGTTGCTGTACCGCCATTTCCTGGCACACACAAAACTTGGCTAACTTGAGGAGATTGCAATAATGCCCAAGCGATCGCATGTTCTCGACCACCATTCCCAACCACTAAAATTCTCACCTACTCTAAAACTCCCGCTCGACTTCATTGCTAATCCTTTGTACACTTTATCATCGAGTGGAGAGTGGATAGTAAATAGTGACTAGTAGTTTGGAGAGTAATTCATAATTTATAATTCATAATTTTCATGGCGATCGATAAAATCAATTTTACCAACCCTAGCGGGTTTCCCGAATTTTTACCTGGGGAAAAGCGACTGGAACAGCACCTGATGGATACGATTCGGCGGGTGTATGAGAGTTATGGCTTCACCCCGATCGAAACTCCGGCTGTAGAGCGGCTAGAAGTCCTCCAGGCGAAGGGAAATCAGGCGGATAATATTATCTATGGTCTTCAGCCAATTCTCCCGCCTAATCGCCAAGCAGAGCGGGACAGATCGGGTGCAGGCGATACTGGCTCGGAAGCGCGGGCACTTAAATTCGACCAAACTGTACCTTTGGCGGCATATATTGCCCGTCACCTCAATGATTTACAGTTTCCGTTTGCGAGATATCAGATGGATCTGGTATTTCGGGGGGAGAGGGCGAAGGATGGGCGGTATCGGCAATTTCGGCAATGTGATATCGATGTGGTGGGGCGGAAGGAACTGAGTTTACTTTATGATGCTCAGATGCCGGCAATTATTGCGGAGATTTTCAGTCAAATTCAGATTGGCGAGTTTTTGATTCGGATTAATAATCGCAAGATCTTGACTGGTTTCTTTAGTTCGTTAGGGGTGACACCCGATCGGATTAAGGTGTGTATTAATATCATCGACACACTGGAAAAGGTGGGGGTAGAAAAAGTATTAGCAGGTTTGGCTACTCAGGATTTATCGCCAGCACAGTCGCAGCAAGTAATTGATTTTATTCAGATTAAAGGTGATGTCGATCGAGTCCTCAGTTCTCTCCAAGAATTTGCTACTAAATTACCTAATGTCGAACAATTTCAGTTAGGCATTCAAGAATTAATAACGGTGATTAATGGAGTGCGAAATCTCGGCGTACCGGAACACCAGTTTTGTATCGATCTATCGATCGCGCGGGGATTGGATTACTATACAGGAACGGTTTATGAAACTACCCTACTCGGACATGAAGCTTTAGGGAGCATCTGTTCTGGCGGCAGATATGAAGAATTAGTCGGCACATTTTTAGGTGAAAGTATGCCAGGAGTCGGAATTTCGATCGGACTAACTCGTTTAATCTATCGCCTCCTCAAAGCCAATGTTTTACAACCTTTAGCGGCAACTCCCACTCAAGTAATGGTGCTGAATCTCCAAGCAGATTTGATGCCAATCTATCTGCAAGTTTCCCAACAACTTCGCCAAGCAGGAATCAAAGTTGTCACCGCTTTCGATCAACGTCCGCTCAAAAAACAGTTTGCCCTAGCTGATAAACAGGGAGTAACTTTCTGCGTTATTATCGGCGCAGAAGAAGCTGCAAATAATAAGTGTCAGTTGAAGAATCTACAATCTGGCGAACAAAAAGAAATCTCGATCGATGATTTAGCCGCTGAAGTGACTCTCTCATAAATCAGGTGAAAAATGTATTAGCGATAGTGAAGTTTTATCCCATACCCAAATTTCAGAGAGAGCCCATCCAAGGATATGGCTAAATAGTTATTTTATTGAAAAATGAATATTACTACGATCTAAATCAAGTTTTATTCAATTAGGGAAGGGGCAATTAAACAGATAAGATTGTCATCTTTAATTTGAATCGCCTTACGTTCTTCACGTAACTCCTTCATGAGCCTAGTGACTGTCACGCGAGTGGTACCAATCGCACTGGCAATTTGAGCATGAGTGAGCGTAAAAGGTAGACAATAACCTTCTTTGCAGGGTTCGCCAAATTCTTCAATTAATAGTGTTAAATAACCGAGAAGCCTTTCGATCGTGTGACGTTGCCCGAGCGTATTTAACCATAATAATTTTCGTTGATGTTGATACCTAAATGAGTCTAAAATCTCCCGTCGAAAACTCGGAAAATTTTCTAGATCGTGCCAATACATCCAGAAAATTGAAGTATTATCTGTATGGGCAAAAGCTTGAAGTGTAAATGGAGATCGATCCACAATTTCAAATGGTTGCCCTGCACCAACAAATCCGAGAAAAGTTTCGTCTCCAGTTTGAAGCTGAAATTCGATCGGCGTACTATCCTGGTGTGGATATGAAGTTGGCTCTGTTTCGGCTGTGCCAGTAAGTCGAATCGTACCGCGTTGAACTAAATATAATAAACCTGCACGAGTTGGAATTTGAGCGTCTTTGGTAAATGTTCGATAGCGATAATGCTCTTGCGCCCAATCTAGCAATCGATGCCAGGTTGAGAAAGAACGAGTATTATTTTTCGGGGGGATAGATGGTAAATGCATGGTAACCCAGCAGAATTGCACATAGTCTCCAATGATTCTACCTGTATTTTGATGTAACGAATCATTTTAATTTTTTAATTTAGATTAATACCGATCTCCGCAATTGGGATGGAGGATATGACAAAAATTCTAATGCCAGACTCGATTACAGCAACATCTGCCCCCACAATTGCCGGAATTCTAACGAGTTACTTGCGATTGATTACTCAGGGAATTTACTTAAAGCTAGCAACTAACTATGATAAAAATATTACTCAGCGACCACTGAATTTAGTAATTCGGCGGTTGCCAACAGCTCGATATCAATATGTTAGCCCGATCGCTCATCAATTAGCAGTAACACTGAGATTGACACCGCTAGAAATTTGCCAAAATCTCCAATCGCAGATTCAACTTTTCAATAGTAGTAATGTTTTTATACTAGAAATACGCTGCTGGTATACAGATGCTGGTTACATTCATTTTCAGCTCATGCCTACCGCAATCGCTATCTGGCTTAATTGGATTCAGGATGAATCCCACGAATGGCTCAATATTCTAGAATTAAATAAGTCAAAGCACTTACACAGTATAAAAGCAGACAATGTTTGCGCTAATTTTCGGACATCCAGCAATTTTGCCCAGTCGTCAAAATTTTCACCGATCGTATATGCCCATGCGCGTTGTTGTTCGTTACTCAGACTAGCTCGGGCAGAGAAATTAATCTCCTTTGATAACTTCTCGCAAATTACCACACCTAGCTGGTTGAATTGTGACATCGATCGCACACAAGATCGCTCTAAAACCGACGAAAAATTAATTTTTGACACACCTGTGGAGGAGCAATTAATCCATGCCTTAATGGACGTTTTAGACGGATTTTACGGAGAGCGTCCTCAGAATTGGTCTAAATTAGCGCTTAATCTTGCTCGAAGTTGGCTAGAATTAGACCGATCCTGTCATGTTTTTGGGGATCTCAAACGCCAAAACCCACGCCTAGCAATTGCCAGATGTGGGCTAACCGCGATCGCCCGTCGCTATTTACAGGTATTATTGGAAGACTATTTAGAGGTTACGGCATTAACAGAATTGTAAGTTTGGCTCCTGTATTTTTAGAATTTACTCCTCTCCTACCATTGCCGATCGACCCTGTTTGCCAAGGCGAACGACTACAAAGTAAATTAGGTAAAGAGTGTAGATAACTAAGCCTAAACCGCCAACAAATAAACCCAGAAATTCAGGATTGCTATTGGCATGAAAGAACTGGTAGTAAAGCCATGACGGTTGTAGCCAAGCCTGACAAGCAGAGGTTCGGGCGGGGCCGATCGCACAATGCAGAAAGGGGAAGACAAATAGAGCACCCAAGCTACAATAGAGACTAGTTGCCCATCGCCAAGCTGTAAATGCGAGCTTGAGTGGACGTGGCGATAAGTCGGTAATTTCCTCGTTAATATCTGCCCAAAACCAGAGTGAGATCGGGATTAATATTTGCGCGACAAATCCAGCAACCAAACTAATCGTCAATGAACCGATCGCTAGATAGACAGATATTGCGAGTAAACTAGCCACTCGCCAATAGATAATTAACTGAGTTTGGATCGCTTCATTTTTTTGAGCAAAGGCCCAGAGGAGTAGAATTAGTGGGACTAGAACTGTAAATATTATTGCTAGCCGAAAATCCATCCAGATTAAGGGGTGATACCAAGATTGAGATTGACTAGGCATGGAAATTATGAATTGATAAATTATGACCTAACTTCGTGCACGCTTATTTTACCTCACGATTGTCGATCGATTAGGATGTTACCCAGATATTGAATGCGATTGCCCAATTTATGGAAATGATGTTCGAGCTGGCAGTTTAAGTTTTTTAAAAACTCTACACTCTATATGTTCAGTTAAAACGATCGGGATGCTATCCCGATCGCGATAAATTAGAACTACTCTTATTTGGTTAAGACTAATATACCCATCATTCCCCCTGCGATCGAATAATGAATCGCTTGACTAAATCCATTTTCTAAGCCTAATTTAACCTGTTCCCGCCCACAGGGAAAGCGATCGAGACTAGGATTCAAATAGGCATACTCTTCCCTCATCCCCAATCTAGTTGCTTGAGGAACGACAATCGAGTCTAAATACCATTGTTGAAAGCGACGCATTAACTGACTATTGGGACGATGAAAATCGAGAATAGCAACTTTAGTATCGGGTTTTACAACTCGATACAATTCTTGGAGACAGCGAGGGATATCTGTCACATTTCGCAAACCATAACCCATCGTTGCTGCATCGAAATAATTATCGGTAAATGGTAAATTCAGTGCATCAGCTTCTACCCAATCAATTTGAGTTAATGGTGGATAAATATTTGCAATTCGATCGGCTGCATGTTTAAGTTGTGCAGGGGCAAAATCAGCACCAATAACGGTGCCTGTAATCCCTATTTGTTTAGCCATCAGTTGGGTAATATCGCCACTACCACAACACAGATCCAGACAAGTATCGCCCAATTTTGCCCCACTCCAGGATACTGTCATTTGTTTCCAGACCCAATGAATTCCCAAGCTCAGATCGTTATTTAATCGATCGTATACAGGTGCAATTCGATTAAAAATTGCTCGAACATCTGCGGGTGTATAGTTTGATTGATTCGACATTTTAAATAAAGAGATTACGCACTTATTTCAGGGGCTGAAACTCTGTCGATCGCTAACTTTTCCGCATCTAATCGTCGCTTGCGGGCATACAGTTGAATCGTCGCTGCCATGAGTACAACCAATCCCACAATTAAGTAACCAGTGAGATCTGTAGGCAAACCATTTTTGAAAATAGCTAATAAGACGATCGCGACTAAAAATAAAGTAGGTAATTCATTTAAAGCACGTAGCTGTTGACTGCTCCATTTACACTCATCTACTGCAAGTTTTTTGATTAAAATTTTACAGTAATGATGGTAACCAATTAATAAGACTACTAAACCGATTTTAATATGCAACCAACGTTGATGGATTATATCAGGTTCGGTTGAAATAATGCCGATCGCCATCGCAATTGTTACCAGCATTCCGGGCGTGGTGATAATACTATAGAGCCGTTTTTCCATGATTTGGTACTGCTCTTTGAGAATACTTCTAGCTGGTTCTGGCTTGTCATTTGCCTCGACATGGTAAATAAATAACCGGACTAGATAAAATAAACCTGCGAACCAAACTGTAAAACCAACGATATGAAAAGATTTAAACCACTGATATGCCATAGCTAATTTGAATTTTGGAGTGGGAACTCGACTCTAAATCGGGTTGCTGTAGTTGAGCATCGTCAGATTGCTCTTTGACACTCCCCGCTCTGAAGAGATGGGGATTCTTCTCTCAGCGAGCCAACTTACCCAAGCAGGTTTGCACCAACTAGGATAGAGGTCGATTCTCCAGAAGCGTTACCAGTGTCTAGCACTGAGGTTAAGGCTTGCCCAGCCTTACCCAATCCTGAGTTAAGGATATTTATACCAGCGTTATGGTCACGGTCTAGTACACAGCCACATTGACAAACATGGGTGCGAGTAGATAACGACTTTTTAACCACAACGCCACAGCTAGAACATTCTTGGGACGTGTAGGCAGGACTAACAGGGATAGTTATACGTCCAAAAACCCTTCCAAAATACTCTAGCCAAACTCGAAATTGATACCATCCAGCGTCATTAATTGACTTAGCCAGACAATGATTTTTAACCATGTTCTTAATCCGCAAATCTTCATAGACTACTACATCGTTAGATGTGATTACGCACCGTGCCAATTTAATAGCATGGTCTTTACGCTGTCTACTTATTTTGAGGTGAACTCTAGCTAATTTAACTCTAGCTTTACGTCTATTGCTAGAGCCTTTGACCTTCCGAGAAACTAGTCTTTGCGACCGCTTCATCTTCTTTTCGCCAGTTCGATAGAACCGAGGATTTTCAACTTTGTTACCCAATGAATCAGTGTAGAAAGACTCTAATCCAACATCTAAACCAATAGTTCGATGAGTCGGTTCGATTACTTCCTCTCTGTCTACTTGAATGGAAAATTGAACGTAGTAGCCATTGGCACGTTTAACCAATCTCACCCGCTTAACCTGGTCTGGTTGATAGAAATTTAGGTCACGAGTACCTTTCATTTTTAAGCTGCCAATCCCATTTTTATCGGTGAACGTCATTGATTTACGGTCATCGGCAAGCTTCCAAGATTGAGTTTTATACTCAACCGAACGGTTATCTTTTTGGAAAGAGGGAAACCCTTTCTTCCCAGCTACTTTCTTTTTGCAGTTATCAAAGAATCGCGATATAGCTACCCATGCTCGTTCGGCTGATGCCTGTCTAGACATTGCATTGAGCTTATTTGCAAACGGAAATTCTTTGGCTAATACAGCACTATATTTACTTAGATCGTACTTATTAATGTTGGGATTGTCCATCCACAAACGAATACATTTATTCCGAATAAACTGCACAGTGCGAATAGCCTCATCTATGGCTATGAATTGCTGAGATTTTCCGTAAGCTCTGAACTCCAAAACAAGCATGATTCGACCTTATCACGATAATTATATCCTACCGCAGTCAGCGTATAATATCAATGATGTTTGTGAAATATCTTGGTTGAAAGGCGGTAGGCGAATTTATTCGCACGCGAAAGCTTTTCCACCCCGCTCTGTTCGCGAAGCGTTCCCGAAGGGTAGAGACGGGGCGATCGAGCTTCCCGCTCTCTTCGGGTATCGGCTATTGTTCGATCGCATTCGCGATTAGTCGATCGGCTGAGGTGGTTAATTCGATCGGTAATCCAGCTAAATTTCAGATCGGATTCAACACCACAGTTGATTTGAGGCATTAAAATGTTAATTTAACCTAGATCTAGCGATCTCCCATCCCTTAGGGAGTAGCAAGAAAATAAGATCCCAAATTGTAGGGTGTGTTATCCCGGAGGGTAACGCACCAGGCTAGTAATCGATGGTAGTTTATTAATTTGCAAGTCCCTTAATCCTCTAAGCAATGTCTAATTCGATCGTTGAGATTCTTTCAGCCGATGATATGCGGCGAACTGCAACCCGGCTGGCTTCAGAGATTGACGAACGCTGTCGAGATTTATCCCAAGTAGTACTGATGGGTATTCAAACAAAAGGCGTTCCGCTCGCACGGATGTTAGCCAAACAGATCGAAATATTAGAAAACATCCAAGTCCCCGTAGCAGCTTTAGATATCACCTTCTATCGCGACGATCTCGATCTGATTGGGATCCGCACTCCAGGTAAAACCGAAATTCCGATCGACTTGAATGATAAGACGGTAATTTTAGTGGATGATGTGATCTATAAAGGGCGAACAATTCGGGCAGCACTGAATGCCATCAGTGAGTATGGTAGACCTAAGTATATTTTACTGGCGGTATTGATCGATCGAGGTCATCGACAAGTCCCAATTCACCCAGATTTTGTCGGAAAAAAGCTACCAACTGCGCGCGAAGAAAAGATTAAGGTCTATTTTCAAGAGCGGGATGGCCGAGATTCTGTAGAATTAATGCGCGCGATGTAAATTTAAATTGCCGCAAGCTAATGCGTTAGCATCGTAATTAAACCTTGCTGTCCGACTAATACTTCGCGAATTAAACTGAAAATTGCCACCCAAACGATCGGGGTAATATCGACACCACCGATCGGTGCGATTAGTTTACGAGCAGGAACTAAGAATGGCTCTGTTGGAGCGACAACGACATTAAATGGAAATTTTGTACTCTCGACTTGGGGATACCAAGTCAACACGATTCTAAAGATAAATAAGAAGATCATTGCTGCCAGTAGTAAGCTAACAATGATACTAATTATTTGAATATTATTAGCCGTCATCATATTTGGTAATTATTTATACTGTCCCCTGTCCCCTGTCCCCTATTCCCTAGCTAATAAAAGACACGATGCTGTAACGAAGGCATTTGAGCGCGGGCGCGAGCGATGCGCTTGGGGCTGATTTCCGCGATCGCTACACCAGGTAGATCGCCAGCATCTGCTAAAATAGCTCCCCAAGGATCGATAATCATCGCATGTCCATGAGTTTGACGCATCGCATAGTGAGTGCCAGTTTGAGCGGGCGCGATCGCATAACAGCTATTTTCGATCGCTCGTGCTTGTAATAAAACTTGCCAGTGATCTTTACCAGTGTAAGCCGTAAATGCCGCTGGGATGAATAATACATCCGCACCTAATTTGGACAAATGACGGTACAACTCGGGAAACCGGACATCATAACAAACCGATAAACCAAGCCCACCTAATTCGGGAGAGTGATAGACATCAGGTAACTTTACTCCAGCCATCACTGTGCTCGACTCTCGATAGGTATTACCATCAGGGAGATCGACATCAAATAGATGTGCCTTCTCATATCTACTGAGTTCTTCTCCATTTAGCCCGACGAGCAGAGCGGTATTATACACCTTACCTTCAGTACCGACAGGAACCGGGAAGCCGCCACCAACCAGAGTAACTTGAAATTTTTGGGCGGTTGTTTTGAGAAATTTTTCGGTCTGAGTAGCGATATTTTCAGCCTGTGCGATTTTATCCTCTTCATTCCCAAGAAAGGCAAAATTTTCTGGGAGACTGACTAACTCAGCGCCCCGACGAGCAGCCAGTTCGATGAATTCCTCTGCCTGATTTAGGTTCTTGTCTAAATCCGGCAAACTCGTCATTTGAATAGCAGCAGCGAGATATGATTTCATTTAAACGCAATTTGATAAGTAATAATGAGTAATATTGTGTCCCACTAAGATTGGGTAATGGGGTGACAAGGCGTGCAGAAATATGCAGCAATTTACGTAACTACAAACTATTCCCTGTCCCCGTGCCCCAATCTCCTAAATTAACTTGATGGCTCTGAGTCCAAAGAACAGACCCATGGCAATGCCAAACATCACTCCCAGCAAAACTAGATAAGCAATCGCTCCAGACATAAATTTATCTCCACAAGAACTATTCAAGTACCATTAAATCACTGACTGGAGCCTAGCGTATATAGGACAGAAGCGCTAATTTTTGCCTGAGACATTTACAATTTAAGATATATTCAAATTTAGTGATGATGGAATCGATTCAAGTTAGCTTAGCTGAGAAAGCTTATGAAATCTCGATCGCAGCCGGAAATTTAGACCGTTTGGGGGAAAAATGTCGTGCGCTCAACTTAGGAGAGCGGATCATGGTGGTATCTAATCCGACTGTGTTTGGGTTGTATGGAGAACGCGCGATTGCCGCGCTCAACCGAGCTAATTTTAAAGTTTCCTATTGCGAATTGCCAGATGGCGAGCAATATAAAACGCCTAAATCGATCGAACGCATTCACGATTTCGCCCTCAGCAATCAGTTAGAACGCTCCTCAACCTTAGTCGCTTTAGGTGGTGGAGTGATTGGAGATATCACGGGGTTTGCCGCCGCTACTTGGCTGAGAGGAATTAATGCGATCCAGGTGCCTACGACCTTACTCGCCATGGTAGATTCATCGATCGGTGGTAAAACTGGTGTCAATCATCCTCAGGGCAAAAATCTGATTGGTGCTTTCCATCAACCGCGATTGGTGCTGACCGATCCTGAAGTGTTATCCACCTTGCCAGCCCGCGAATTTCGGGCTGGTATGGCTGAAGTAATCAAATATGGCATTATTGGCGATCGAGAGTTATTCGAGCGATTAGAGCAGGCAAATGGACTAAAACAGGGTACTGTTAGCCTAGAACTGCTAGCTACTATCTTAGCGCGATCGGCCCAGACCAAGGCAGAGATCGTTAGTAAAGATGAACGAGAATTAACTGGACTGCGCGCGACGCTCAACTATGGACATACGATCGGTCATGCGATCGAAAGTGTGACCAAATATCAAGTTGTCAATCATGGCGAAGCCGTTGCCATCGGCATGGCAGCCGCAGGACAATTAGCGGTAGAACTGGGGCTGTGGACGGCAACTGCGGCTCAACGGCAAAATGCAGTCATCAAGCAGGCGGACTTATCGATCGAATTACCAAGTAATATCGATCTGGATGAGATCGTTAAAACGCTGAAATCTGACAAAAAAGTTACAGCAGGTAAAGGAATATTTATTCTACCGATCGACATTGGTGCAACAAAAATGGTTCCTTATGAAGTATCGCATTATACAGATAATTTAGTTTCCGATGCGCTGATCGAGCAAGTTTTAACCGCTATGTTGCCGATTGCAAACACTTAGATTGAATGTATTCTATGATACTAAGTATTCTCTGATTAAATTAGTGCATCTTGACAGCGAACACTAGCAACTAGACAATCTTGAACTATTTCACTCGAGTCACCAATTTATCAGCAAAGATCCCAAAAAATTTGGGATCTTTTTGGAGGTGGCTGCCTGGACCTTTGGCAGCAGTAATTTCGATTGGATTAGTACAATTAGGTGTCAGCCAGCCAGTTGAAGATTTTGCATACAATCGATTAACTGAATTACGTGGGGAAAGAGCTTGGGACGATCGAGTAGTTGTCCTTGAGATCGATGATGCTAGTGTTGCTGAATTTAGAGATTTACCGAGTAATAGATCTTACTATGCTAAGGCGATCGAGATCTTGCATCGTGCTGGAGCTAGCACGATCGCTTTCGAGCAGGTTTTTAGTGAAAGTACCACTACTGATGATGAATTAGCCACAGCAATTAATAAACATCACGCTGTTATTCTCGCTCAAAATTGGGATCGTGATGGCAATCTCATTATCCCGACACGCAAGTTAAAAGTAGCAGCTCGCTCTGTCGGACACATCGATAAAGTCAAAAGTCATGATGGGGTAATTCGACAGGTTCAACCCATTCGAGCAGATGTCTGTTCTTTAGCATGGGAAGCGATCGCCGGATACAATCTCAGCAACAATCCCGAGATCGAACGTCCACCAAAAGATCGAAATTTTTG
The DNA here is from genome assembly GCA_046051065.1 of Cyanobacteriota bacterium. GTDB lineage: Bacteria > Cyanobacteriota > Cyanobacteriia > Cyanobacteriales > Chamaesiphonaceae > Chamaesiphon. The sequence continues at coordinate 8,684 of JBJOOY010000055.1, read as the reverse complement.
GATTAGCTGGCCTGGTAAAGTTATTAATGCTCATCACTATTCTTTTAGTTCGATTTTGCATCCCAAAACCGAGCTAGATCGGCAGCGAATCAAACAAGCATTAAATCATAAAATCATTTTAATTGGAGTTACTGCTAATGGTGCCAATCGGATCGATACGCCATTCGATCGGTCTGATGGAGCTAGTAGTATTTATCTACACGCTGCAATTGTCGATAATCTCTTGCAAAAGACCCAATTACAAATTCTTCCCAATGAATGGCTGTTTTTAATACTACTAGGAACTAGCCCTCTCTTAAGTTATTATCTGAGTAAACTAACACATGGGCAAAGATTACTAGGCGTAGTTGCCCTCAGCGGTGGCTGGGTATCGATCGTTACACTGGCGCTGGCAAGCAATTATTGGCTTCCAGTAGTCGGTCCAATTACACTAGTATTGCTTACTACTGTGGGGGTAGCTTATTTCGAACAACAATATATTGACTTTTTAGTTAAGCAAGAAATCGATCGGTTGTGGCAAACCCATCAAATTAACTTAGTAGCTCACACTCCCAGATCTGGAGATAACAAACTTTCTCCACCAATTCCAGTTGGTAAAGTAGCTAAACTAGCGACACTCGCCGCTGAATTGGGGCGCGCACAATCTGCACAAACTGCGATCGTCCATAGCTTATCAATGGGACTATTAGCAACCGGAATAGATGGTACAGTCTGGTTTTGTAATTCGGTCGCTTCTCAGTTATTAAATATTAATATTGGTGACAAAATTGATTGTTGTTTGATTCCCAATTGGTTAACGGCAAATGAATGGGACGAGCATCTGCGAGATCTACAAACTTATCACAGTTTACCAACTAAAGAAGTAAGGCGTAACGATCGAGTTTTCACACTCAGAGTAGAACCATTATTCAATTGGCAAGAAATTCAACGAGATATAATTGATGGTAAAAAAATCGAAGAAATCTCAGTTATATCGGGAATACTATTAGTCATTGAAGATATAACTGCATCGAAACAACTTCAGTTATTATTAATCGAGCGAGAACGACACAGTCGGCAAGAATTAACTAAAGAAAACATCGCCTTAGAAAAAGCGCGCCAATTAGCTGAAGCTGCCGGAAAAGTCAAGGGTGCTTTCTTAGCAAATATGAGTCACGAAATTCGGACTCCAATGAATGGAATCATCGGTTATACAGATCTATTATTAGGTACAAATCTGAATAACGAACAGCGAGAATTTGTTGAAGTAATTCGCACGAGTTCTGATAATTTGTTAACTGTTATTAATGAAATTCTCGATTTCTCCAAACTTGAAGCCGGAGAAATGCAGTTAGAACAGATTAATTTTAACCTTACTAATTATGTAGAGCAAACGATCGAAGTACTGGCAAATAATGCTTATTCTAAAGGAATAGAATTAAGTTGTTTCATCGAACCAATTATTCCGAATAATTTACAAGGTGACCCCACCAAATTCAGCCAAATTCTCACGAACTTGGTTGGTAACGCAATTAAGTTTACCGATCGAGGTGGAGTCTCGATCGATATTAATGCGATCGCTACCACTGATACTCAAACTACACTCTATGTTCAAGTTCAGGATACAGGGATCGGCATCGATCGAGATAGTCAAGAAAAAATCTTTCAGTCTTTTTCCCAAGCAGATTATTCTACTACTCGGAAATATGGTGGTACAGGTCTAGGCTTGGCGATCTCTAAACAATTAATTGAAAAAATGGGTGGTGAAATTGGGGTAATTAGTGAGCCAGATGCAGGTTCTACTTTTTGGTTCACTCTCACTTGCCGTCGTGCTAGCATCATCCCAGCTAGTAGTAACGACGCTCCGAGCGGGCAAAATCTGACCCAGATCGTTCGAGGCAAACGGCTACTAGTCTCCAGCAATTGGGAACATAGCTGTAAAGCCATCGCATCGACAGCCGAATATTACGGCGCGATCGTGACTACCAGTGGGACTAGTGTCGCAACAATGAATTTCCTCATTTCGGCAGCAGAAGTTGGCGAACCATTTCACCTGCTAATTACCGATCTCTTGTTCCCAGATTGCCCCAATCTCACTCTGCCAGAACAAATTAGTCACTATCCCGAATTAGCTAGTCTGCGGACGATGGCAACGGCGGCTTTTGATGAATACGATCGCGTACACGAGTTACAAAAGCGTTCGCTCGTATTTGGCTATACATTCAAACCAGCTAAACCACTCAGCTTACTCAATCGATTTGCCGAATCGATTCCGATCTCTCCGCCAACCTTAAGTAATCCAAACGAGCCAATTACTTCCGTAGAAAACCGATCTGTTCGCGAGGAGGTTGCAGATCCTCCACCGCCTCAAGCTTCAACTCAAAAAAACGATGCTCGCTTGCGGATCTTGATCGCTGAAGATAATAAAATCAATCAAAAAGTTGCCCTCAATCAACTTAAAAATTTGGGATATGAGGCAGATATTGCTTGTGATGGAGAAGAGGTACTGGCCAAAATTGCTTGCCAAGATTACGATGCAATCTTAATGGATTGTCATATGCCTCGGCTTGATGGCTATGCAACAACCAGAGAAGTTCGGTTGCGCGAACGCAATATCCGCCATACGATTATCATTGCGCTGACGGCTAGTGCGATGAAAGAGGATCTAGAATTAGCAATGGCCGCAGGAATGGATGACTTTTTGTCTAAACCAGTCCGCAAAGAAGAGTTAGCAGCTAGCATTTCTCAGTGTATCCAAACGAGATCTGCACAATCGAACGGCTTACAGTCTAGCTCGAAAACTGATGGCAAAACTGCCAGATCTTAATGAATTTTAGTTGTGTTGGGATTATTTAATTGTTCGATAATCTCAATTATCTCACGCTCGAAGATGACTTGCGCGCGATTTGTTCTACCGCCTAGATATAATTTGTCATCTTTAGTCACTGCCCAAACTTGAGAGTGAGAAAAGTAACTCATCACTACGCCTAACATCAATAACCCAAAGCCTAAATACACGATCGGAATGCCCGGATCGGCTTTAATTTGCAATCCAGTGCTACCAATTAATTCTAGAACTTTTAATGTAACTCCATTCACTTCTACAGAATTACCAGCCCGAACGCTCGAAACTAATTGTCCGTTGGTATCATAAACTAATAACGTTCCTTGTAAGTCTTTAGCCAGCAGAGAAACACCCATACTTAAATCTGGCTTCGTCGGAATCCATGTTCCCCAAATTCGATTTTGAGGGCCACCTTGACCTAATTGAGCCATCGGCAATTTAAAGATCGGACTATTATTCAGTCGAACTTTTACCCCAGAGATCGACCAATCTGTTTGATAATAATAAACACCTTGATATTTTAATGGTTTATTAACATGAATGGTCTGTCGATCGAGTTCTGCTTGCGTGCTATTATCGACTACTGATAAATCGGAATAAAATTGATCGATCGAGCCTGAAGGTGTATAGTCGATCCAAAATCGATTAACTTTTACCGACCAATCTTGAGGTATTTGTCTTCTAGCTAACGGGCCTGCATCTAAGATATTTTTAACCTGAAAGGTATTTCCACTCGGCACCATTTCCTGCGCGACAAATCCAGTTAATGCCCCCCAAACACCACCGAGCAAGGTAATAATCATCCCGATATGCACGATGATCGGGCCGATTTTCCCCACTAATCCTTTACGTGCATAAATCTTGTTATCTTCTGTGAAAATTTTATATTTTTTTGCTTGCAATTTTTCGGTGAGTATATTTAAATCTCGGTTGTCAATTTCTGCACTGAGCGCTAACCGTTGAAAGAACTTAGGATTATCATAAAATTTCCACTTCCGAGCTGACTTGAGCATCGGTAATTGAGTAGTAAAAGTACAAGTAATCAAACTAATCCCAAACAATACTAATAGGGCTAAATACCACCAAGTGCGATAGACATGATCTAAGCCAACAACTTGAATTACCTTCCAAGTCAAGAAGCCAAATAAAGCTGGATGTTCGGGATAATTTTGCTGATAAAATGCTGGTAATTCTCCCTGTTCGATCACTGTCCCAGTGATACTCAAAGCTGCGATAATCAGAACTAAGACGATCGCAAATCTAAGATTAGCAATAATCGGCACGATTTTTTTGCGCCACCACTTTTGGGAAATTTGCCAGATATTGCTTGAATTTGTTACAGGTAAGCTAGGTTCGATCGTCATCAGTTATTTGTCGTTGATTATTTATGATTAGCTTACTATTCACTGTTTACTAAACTGGAATTCTACCCAATAATGAAAATATCCCAAACCCAATCAATAACACCCCACTAGTTGGCGTAATCCAGCCCGACCATTTCCGCACTTCTAATAACTGCTTGATTGAAGCTGTAAAAGTACCCGCCAAGATTAATGGTGCCACATATCCAGCCGTATATGCTAGTAAAAATACTGCGCCCAACCAAATATTTCCCGTACTTGCCACCCAAGCCAGTAAGCTAGCCAGCACTGGTGTACTGCATGGCGAAGCCACCAAACCAAAGGTAACGCCTAATAAATAAGAGCGCACTCCATGAGGTAAATCATTAGAAATCCACTCCATCCCCCCAAAATCTGGTAGTTGAAAGGGTAGCGCTTCGAGGAGATTTAACCCCATCAGAATCGCAATGATACTGACGAAAATCGGTAATCCTAAGCCAATTTGACCGTATACTTTGCCAACTACCGCCGCAAAAACTCCCAATCCGGCGAGCGTCGTCGCAATCCCGCCACAAAAGCATGTCGATTGTAGTGCGGCTTGCCAACGGCTTTTATTCTCATATCCGCCAATATAGCCGATCGTAATTGGTAACATCGATAGGGTGCAGGGCGTCAGACTCGTTAGTAATCCTGCGGAAAAGATGACAGCTACAGATACCCAGCTAATTTGGGTGAGTTGTTGCGTGACAAGATTATCCGCAAAATGCTCGACTTGATATAATCCAGTTTGAATGTTCTCTAACATGCTGAGAGTGACTAGGGAGGAGGGGGCGATCTCTATTAAAACACCCATCCTCTACTATCCACTATTTAAGGCAAGTTGCGGGCATGATATGTGTGGGAGGCTAAGCATTTACAATTTATGGCCACAGCTAGCACAAAATTTATCCGTTGATTTAACAGAAGTACCACACTCAGTACAAAAACGTTGCTTCTGGCTGCTCGATCCGCCCATATTTAATTCCATATCGCCCATTCGCATGTTCATTGAGGGCATGTTCATCTGCATATTACCCATTTGCATCGGTTGCATGGGTGGCATCGACTCAAAGCCGGATGTTGAAGTAGAAGTAGAACTGTTAGCAGAAGTGCTAGCGTAATTCCCGCCGCTGTGACTGCTCTGCATGCGGATGCTATTACCGTCAATCTGAATTAAAGATTCGCCGCTAGCAGTAACGATCTTTAAGATTGCACCAGTTGGAGTCACAATCCGTTCTGGTGGTGCTAACCAGATGCCCGTGGTAAAACTATTACTCGATCGCTGTTGTTGTCCTGCACCCTGATACTGGATCGTTACAACAGTTTGGGCACCTTCATTGTCTACATAGACATGATGCCCAGTGCTTAATTCCCAGCTATAGCTCATAAAGTTACTCGATCGATACAACTATTTGACGTAACTCATCTTCAGTCTCGATCGAGATCGGTGAAATGATTCCACGTCAAGCATGAGACTGAATTTTAAGCGCGATCGCGACGCGCTAACATGAAAAATTTAAACTGGAGATCGATAAATGATGAATCTTGTACTTAACTCAGATCGTAACATAATCAAATCAGTCAGGGCTAACATCGCTCGATCGAAATTTACACAGTTTAGCTTCCTAATTTAAATGCCTCAACAAACAGCCCATAAATCAAACCTAACTTGAGACTATTAATAATCGCAATCCATAGCGGCATTCCGGCGATCGGTGCCTTAATTTCTTCAGGTAACCGCGCTGGAACACGACGATAGGTTAGCCAACTAATTAGTTCGGTCATGCCTAGCAATATCACCGAAATAGTAATATCTAAATAGGCTATTTGCCCAGTAGATGTAGCGATCGCCGAAGCCAGAAAATTACCAAATAATAAACTAATAATAATTAGCGACAGCCGCCGCCAGGGATTTTCAGCCCAACCGATAAATCGGTTGATTAGTCGATCGATCAGGGTATTGAGACGGGTATTTTGCATAGTTACTCCTTGCGACCGCGATTACTTTCTTGCCAGATATTCCCGACTCCTTTAATTACCCCGCGCCCGATTAAACCGATGCCGCGACCGATAATTTCTGTGAGTAAATATACAATGCCACTGCCGATAAATGTAGCTGCCGATTTTAAGCGTGGTGCGATCGCATCTCGTGTTTCTAATGCTAAAGTTACGACTAGCGGAATTCCACCCAACCTGGCTAACTCTTGGGGACGCGGGGCGTAAATTGCCATCCGTTTGATGCCATAATTGGTAAAGATAAATAATCGATATTTACTCTCAAAAATAGCTTGAGGTTCGCTAATATATCGCTCAATCCGGTATCGCCAAGAGAGATCGTTACGAAACCGTTCGATCTCGCGACTTGAGAGTAACCGTCGATCGTAAAAGCCAGTTTTCAGTGACTCCCAATCGGCAAAGTGATTGAGTAATGGCTGCATCACGGCGTTAGCAATGCTAATCGTCAAATTTTCTAGCAGGGCGCAAGCCCGATCTTCAGCCTCTAGGGTACCATACTGATAGATAGCATTGTCGATCGTCAGGGGCTGTTGAAAAAGCAGGTAATTTAACAATTCGATCGGTTGGGGAATTTTGTCGAGTATCTCGGCTTGGATAATTGTGGCATCCTGCAACAGCTTCGGGACGATTTCGATCTGGAGAGTGTCAGTGTTTGAACCCAGAGGTGGCGCTAAAGCTAACGATCGAGTACTATACCTGCCAAAAAAATCGGTTGTCACCGCTGCCCATAAATCTTGCAAAATAGCTGACTGTTTGGCTGGTAACTGTGCGGGGGTAACTTGCGAAAAGCGTAATTCAGCTAAAAGTCCTTCAAACTGGCGTAAAATTAGATAAAATAATTCTCGCTTCTTCTCTGACCGGAGAATATCGATTTCGAGGGCGATAGGTGTGAGATTTTCGAGATTAGATTGTAGTTTTGAGGCGATGCGATCGAATATACCCGCTTGTTTGTTAATAGGGGCGATTTCGCTCGGTGATATGGATGCGATTAATTGACTGGATGTAATCGATGTTGGCGGTTGAGGGGTGGAGACACTAGCAGATTTTAAGCTGACAGGGGTTGTGGGCGATAATAACCGCTTAACTAGCCAGCGAGCGGTATTTAGTTCTCGTCTGCGTCCGGTTAATACGAATCGATCTAAGGCTGAGAGTCCCTGTTCGCGCAACTTAGTCTCGATTTCGGCTAAAGTTGCTTCGATTTGTGCTAGGCTGCTCGATCGCAATTTAGTAACTAAGCTAGCAGATTGAGTTTGGGTCGGTAAAGTTAATTGTTGTAAAATTTCTGGTGCCCAAACGGTTTGTCCTGCGGCAACTTGCCTGATCGTACTGACTAGATCTAAAATCGAACTCCCCCGCACCCAACAGCCAGCGATACCGAGCCCAAATGCGATAATTAAATCTCGCTCTTGCGGGGATGCTAATAGGAGGATTGGTAAATTAGGATCGATCGATTTAACTTGCTGATCGAATGTGACAACTGAAGACTCTCCAGCGGTAAAATTAGGGTGTAATCCCCATAAAATTAAATCGATCTCGATCGATCGATCGGTCAAAATTTTCAATCCATCAGTAGTAGTTTCAGCCGCCACTACATCTAAATCTGAAAATCGACTCAGACAAGTAACTATACCCGACTGCATGACTGGATCGGCTTCGATCGCTAAAATTCGGATCACTCGATCGACTAGTGGAGATGCTACTGGCACATTAATGATGTTAATGCTCGAACTTGGCGGATCGTCACGATCGAATTTAGGACTATTCTAACTGGCTCAATGTTACCTCGATCTTTAGTCGATCGCCCAGTCTAATTCCAGATCGATTTAATTAGTAAATCCAAATCAGTCTCGATCTGATGCCAAAACATTGGCTGTAATGGTTTGTGGTCATGGTAACGGTTAAGTTTTCATAAAAGTTTACGAAACTTGACGTACTGGTTAAGTTAAGGGAAACTTACATATAATGCAAGTAGCAACTAAATTAAAAAATAACTTTTACTAAAGTTTAGGCTGTAGTGAATAGATTGAGATCGTCAATCTATGTCTCCTCGACCAGCCAAGGCTAAAGATAATATCCAACAACGATTAAGCTGGAGAACTTATTGACTAATGAGCATGGAGACGCTGGAGTTTATCATCTATCCTGATGGACGAGTACAGGAAAAAGTCACTGGTGTAGTGGGTCGATCTTGTACTGTTGTAACAGCAGCGATCGAAGCTGAATTAGGTCATGTAGTCAGCCAAGAACAAACTGCGGAATATTTCGCCCCAACTGTCGAAGTAACGGCTACTGCCACCACTCAGGCTACTTGGTAATCGGTCTTTTATAATTGTTAGATAATCAATGGCAATCGCCAACCATTCCCCAATCTTCCCATCTGTTTCCTGAGATTATTATTTCCCACCGCTCCCACAGGCGATCGGCGAAAACGCTATTTTCTATCACCTAAATTATTTACATAGCCA
>JBJOOY010000054.1:0-2928 GCA_046051065.1 Cyanobacteriota bacterium | reverse complement strand
GACCAAATCTGCGTATTTCGGAGTTACATCCGACAGCGCGACCGTCTAACCAAAAGTGCTAGCGTTCATATTCAGCGGATGCAAAAAGCCTTGACCGAGATGAATGTCCAACTGCACCGAGTGGTCAGTGATATCACTGGCGTAACTGGCATGGCAATCATTCGAGCCATTGTCGCTGGAGAACGTGACCCACAGCAGCTAGCCGCATTAAAAGATCCTCGTGCTAAACGCAGTACTGCCGAAATCGCTGCCGCTTTAGTTGGCGATTACCGCATTGAGCATCTGTTTGTGCTCAAACAAGAGTTGAATCTGTATGACATGTATCAACAGCAAATTCAACAATGCGACCAGCAAATCGAACAGTGTTTAGCGGAGTTTGACAGCCAAAACGATGAGCCACTCCCACCTCGACCCAAAGGTAAAAAGCCTAGTCGCAATGCCCCTAACTTTGATTTGCGCTCCCATCTGTATCGAATTAGTGGCGTAGACTTCACTCAAATTGATGGTTTAGAAGCACTGACGGTACAGGCAATTATTGCGGAAGTCGGTTTAGATCCGACTCGCTTTCCTACCTCTAAACACTTCACCTCTTGGTTAGGTATTTGTCCAGGTAGCAAGATTAGTGGGGGAAAAATCCTCAGTTCTAAAACTCGCAAGGTTGTTAATCGCGCCGCCAATGCTTTTCGGATTGCTGCTCAATCTTTGGCTAACAGTCAGACGGTTTTGGGTGGATTTTATCGCCGGATTCGCTCTCGTTCGGGTTCCCCAATTGCTATCACTGCAACGGCGCATAAGTTAGCGCGGATTTTTTACCACTTGTGGACGACAGGGGAAGATTTTGTTGATGCTGGCGTTGATGCTTATGAGCACCAATATCAGCAACGGATCGTCAAACATCTCAAACAACGGGCGAAGCAAATGGGCTTCGCTCTAGTCCCTGAGCCAACTGTAAATTGAGTTTCTTAGAAGAGGCTAGGCCAACGAGTTAGAAGTAATGGCTCTCCCGCTAATATAGTGTAAATGCGGATAAGATGCCGCGATCGTCGTTAGATTCTGGTAAATCGTGAGTTAAATGAATAAAAACATCGACCAATTATTAGCTAGTTATCATTACGATTTACCAGCAGAATTTATTGCGCAGACTCCAGTAGTACCCAGAGATCGATCGCGATTATTAGTAGTTAAACCCAATGATGGCTATCAGCATCGACACTTTTACGAAATCGATGAATTTCTTGCCCCTGGAGATCTACTAGTTTTCAATAATACTCGGGTGATTCCAGCCCGGATGTATGGGTATAAAAATACGGGAGCAAATGTCGAAATTTTGCTGATTTCCGAACAGCAACATAATTGTTGGTTGGCATTAGTAAAACCAGGACGCAAAATTAAAATCGGTACAAAAATTATTTTTCCCGCACGTCATAGTAAAGATGAAATTTCACCACTAACGGCGACGATTATCGATCGAGATGATGCAACTGGTGGGCGATTATTGCAATTCGATTTACCGTCGGAAGTTTCATTAATTCAAGTCTTAGAACACTATGGCGAACTACCTTTGCCGCCATATATTAATGCTAGTAATTCCACACCCGAACAGTATCAAACTATCTATGCGAAAGTGCCAGGTGCTGTTGCTGCACCGACAGCCGGATTGCATTTTACACCTGAATTACTCGATCGATTGACAGCTAAAGGTGTCAACCAAACTCATGTCACATTGCATGTTGGGATCGGGACTTTTCGTCCGGTCGAAGCTGAAGATATTACTACTCATCAGATGCATCATGAATGGTTGGAGATCTCCGCAGATGCGATCGAGCGAATTAAAACGACAAAAGCCGCAGGAGGCAAAGTTTACGCTGTGGGGACTACAGCAGTCCGCGCGCTAGAAACAGCGGCAAAAACGGGCGATTTGCAGCCTTATACGGGTGATACTAACATTTTTATCTATCCTGGTTATCAATGGCAAGTAGTCGATGGATTGATTACCAATTTTCATTTACCAGGGTCCAGTTTAATGATGTTAGTTAGTGCCGCGATCGGTCGGCAAAGATTGCTAGATTTATATCAGATTGCGATCGCCGAAAAATATCGATTTTATTCATTTGGCGACGCGATGTTAATTCTGCCATCATGACATGCCGATCGCTGCATCTATATTATGCTTCGATTGTCACTCGTAGATTACCGCGTTTTTTCACCACTCGACAAGAAGTAGTCACCAGCATGGTATCGCCTTCATCATGTCGTTCTCGACTAAATTCTAGATCGAGTAATGTCGTTCCCAGCCGGAGATTTTTGAAGGAGAGTTGACCGATACTCGATGGTAAAGCTGGATCGATAATCCGCAAACCGTTGCTAGGCGCATTGGGCACTAAATTAACCATCATTTGGAGTAATTGGAATACCGTTCCAGTCGCCCAGGCTTGGGGAGAACAAGCGACGGGATACTGAATCGGGCTGTGACCCGCAGTACGTTCGTAGCCGCAGAAAAGTTCTGGGGGACGATGATAGGGCTGGTGGATAGTCATATCTAAGATGCCCTGCGCGACTTCTAATGCCTGTTCGACGGCACCGATGGAGCGTAAGCCCATCGCAATCAAACTATTGTCATGCGGCCATACCGATCCAGTATGATAGCCGATCGGGTTGTAAGCTGGTGAATTACTGCTGAGCGTGCGAATACCCCAACCACTAAACAGATCTGGTGCTAGTAAGCGTTCGGCGACGCTTTTAGCTTTTTCTGGATGTAGCAGTCCCCGCTGGAGACATTGTCCTGGATTAGAACCAATGCCATCGATCTGTTTCCCCGCTCCATCGAGAGCAAGGGCAAGAAAATCTCGATCGGGGAGCCAAAAATCATGATTGAAACGCTGTTTCAGTTTCTGCGCTTCTTGTTGCCAGCGGGCAGCAAGTTCGGGT
>JBJOOY010000053.1:0-3103 GCA_046051065.1 Cyanobacteriota bacterium | reverse complement strand
CAATCCCGTACATCTGAAGCGCGCGCATGAATTGGTAGAGAAATATCAGGCAAAAGTCATCGTCCAGGATTTTACTTATGTGCCGTTGGCTGAATGTATCAAGCGCGATTTAGTGCGATCGAATTCGGTCGGGCAACAAGCGATCGAGCAGATGTATTATGACTATATAGCTCAGCCAGATCCGCCACCTGTAAGAGATCCCCAGTTGCAAGATTGTTATTTAGTCGATATCGATGGAACGTTGGCGATTAATAATACGCGCAATCCGTTTGAATGGCATCGCGTGGATGAAGATGACCTTAATTCGGCGGTGGCGGCATTAGTGGAAAAATTGGGGCGCGATACCAAGATTATCGTATTATCGGGTCGATCGAGTGTTTGTCACGATCTGACGATTTCCTGGTTGAAAAAACATGGGATCGGGTATCACGATTTATTCATGCGATCGGCTGATGATAGTCGCGCTGATGATATCCTCAAGTCAGAGTTGTATTATCTCCATGTGCGGGGTAAATATAATGTGTTGGGAGTTATCGACGATCGACCGAAAGTTTGTCGGATGTGGCGCGATTTGGGGCTAAATGTTTTTCAGGTTGGCAATCCCGATTATGAATTTTAGTATTGCCCTCACCCCCAACCCCTCTCTCTTGTTACGCTTTTTACGGCGGGTTCCCCGCCGAGCGCGCACCGCTCCCAAGCTTGGGCTATCCATTACGCACAAATAGGCAGAAGCTTGATGGAGAGGAGAGTTGAGGGATGAGTTGTAAAATAGAAAGCACACATAGCTGATGGGGTAGGAGGATGGTAATATTACCTGATTGGGCTAGCCAAGAAATCCACGGTAGTGGATTTGATGATTTCCGCCACGGTAAAAGGTTAAAAGAAGTAGTCAGATGCTTGAGTAAGCATCCCAGCCAAAGTGTACCGCAAGCCAGTGAGAGTAAATCCCAAAGCCAGAGTATCTATCGGTTATGGGCAAACAAACGGGTTAAGCCAGAACAGATTCGAGCCAGTCACAGAATGAGCGTCATCGAGCGAGTAAATCAACATGAGATCGTCTTGGCGATTCAAGACACAACAGATTTAGATTTTACCAGCCATCCACAAACAAGTGGATTAGGATTTATTAATCAAGGGAAGCAACAGGGAATTAAAGTGCATAGTTGCATCGGAGTAAGTGGAGATGGAGAACCATTAGGATTACTGGCACAATTTAAAAACATCGCAAGAATCCGATCGAAATAGCAAGAATCTGCACGACAGAGCATCCGTGACTTCGATATATTCTAGATGTTCGCATTTTTACGAGGTCGAGCGATGTCGTTTATTTTACAGATCGATTCGAGTTATGGTGGCAGCGATTCTGCCTCACGCTTACTGTCCCATGAATTTGTCACAGCCTGGAAACAGTACCATCCAAATTGCCAGATTGCGTATCGAGATTTAGCATTACAGCCAGTACCTTACATCGATGGCACTTGGGTGTCAGCAATGAATTTGCCACCCGATTGTTACAATCCGGCGCAACAACAAGCCATGCAATTATCAGAGCCGATTATCAGTGAATTTTTAGCGGCTGACGGCTACGTTTTTGCGCTGCCAATGTATGGTTTTACCGTTCCTGCTGCTTTTAAAACTTACGTCGAACATCTGATTCGCCCTGGACGTACTTATACGGTTGACGAGCAGGGATTGCGGGGAATCGTCGCACCAGGGAAAAAGATGCTAGTAATTACCAGCAGAGGAGCGGAATACACTCGAAATTCGCCGCTAGCAGATTGTGATTTTCACGAACCTTATTTGCGGACGATTTTCGGTTCGTTTGGGATCGAAAATATTGAATTTATTTATGCCAATAATTTAGAATTTGGCGATCGAGATCGATCGATTGCTGATGCAAAGTCAGCGATTCATGCTTTAGCAAAGATGTGGTAAAATCTTTCTATTATCTTTTGTCAGCTACAATCTTAAATAGATTTGGCACGCTCGAAATCATCGATCGATAGATCGCTATCGTTAGATGCGATCGATGTAAGCCAGTCGAGACAGCCAACTGGCTTACATCGAGCCGCCAACACGGTAGTTTGCTGGCACTAATATATTCGCACTGTATTGTCGGCGATCGCCAGGGAAGATCGGAACATTAGCCGAAACTAAACAGAAACTTAATCGTTAATTATATGGAAAATATCAGAAGTGTTGAATGTGAGATTCCATGCCTCCTAAAAATAGGTACAGCATTCCTGCAAAATATTATTTTCATTGTTCTTGAACCATCTTTCCAATTTTAGAAAATTTGATATCATACTAACTAGTTTTTTATTTTTAATTACCTCCATTTTATCTGAATGGGGGTCATTGCGTTACGCTATCGCGACAACTACGAAATACAGCACTTCCAGATGTTATGAGGTACAGTAACAGCAATTAGCAAACCAATTTCTGAGATGTTGAGGATCGATTAACTTGATTGCAAGTGAAATTACTCTATCGACCATAATTGTCGTAGTAGGTGAAAACATTCGTAAAAAAGACTTGAGTTGTGACCACCACAATTCAATGGGGTTAAAATCAGGTGAGTAGGGGGAGAGGAAAAGGACAGAAGCACCGACAGCTTCGATCATGGGGATAATGGAATCGAATTTGTGTGAGGATAAATTATCCATGACTACGACGGCACCGGGCCATAGCTCCGGCACGAGAAAATCCTTGACAAATAATTCAAAAGCTCTACTATCCATTGAATTATCCATTGTCATCAAGGCTACAACTTTTTTACTGCTAATTGCACCGATTGCGGTAACTTTTGCACCTCGATAGAATGGGGTAAGAGCATATGCTCTCGTTCCCTGCTGTGACCGAGCATGAGTTCTAGTTAAACCAAGCAGGATACCAGTTTCATCTAAAAATACTAAGTTTTCTACATCGATGTTTTTAACCGATTCCCAATAATCTAATCTCAAATTTAGGACTCTTTCAGTGGTAGATTGAGTACTCCTTTCCGTTTTTTTTTACGGCTCAATCCTAATTTTTGTAATGCGTTACCCATTGCACTTCGACCAACCCAATTACCAGTTCGATCGGCAAAGAATTCACACAATTC
>JBJOOY010000052.1:0-6090 GCA_046051065.1 Cyanobacteriota bacterium | reverse complement strand
TAGTCACAAATTGGGTTGCCGATCGCAATCAAAAACAAGTTTATTTATTAGTCGATACTCAGTCTTGGAATATTTTAGATTATATCGATCGCTATCACACGCTCGATCGGATTGGCCGCGTGGTTCAGGGCTATGGCTATAATCTCAAAATATGTAACACTCAGAAGATAGCCATTGCTTATTATACCTGTAATAACAATATAGAAGAAATCGATCCAGTCAAACAAGTCCAACAGTCTCCGCGCGGTTGTCAGGCGTGGTTGAGTCCAGTTGGCTCGACGGGTAATGGTCTGGGAGTAAAGACAAAAGAGTCCAAAACAAAAGAGTCCAAATAAAATTTAATTTGTCAGTAAATTCACGGTTGGATCTGGATCTTATACTTAGTTAAATAAATTAATGCAGCGGTTAAAATGTAACTCTTATACATCGATCGCGATCGGAAATAACCGCTATAGACACAACTTATTGCCAGCATGAAACAGCAGGCTTCGTTCAAACATCACACCCCGATATCTCCAGCTTTTTTACTATTAATTCTAGTCACAACAGTCATTGCCATCCATCTCACGCTGATCTTCAAAATAGGTAGTCTCGATCGTCAAATTACGAGCATTTTATTCTGGACAACTGCTGCCAATCTGATTTGGGAGCGGCACAAACAGCTTAACTTCAATACTGGTTTAGGCGCGAGTTTACTCGGCAGTGTACTACTTTCCCTGCTCTTGCTCAAAAGCACTGGCTACTGTGAAGAATCCTTTCTCATTGGTTACCCATTTATCGCGGGAATTGCCCTAGCGCTCATTGCCTCTGGATTTAATGGCTGGCGCAGCTACTGGCGCGAAATTGTCCTGCTGTTCTTCTTAGGTATTCCAGAAGTGCTGTTGGCAAAACTCACCGATCCTGCCCCGATTACTGCTCAATTTGCCAGTTCCCTGCTGTGGTTTGCTGGTTTTCCGGTTACTCAGAAAGGCATTTATCTTCAACTCCCAGGCGGGAGCGTGCAGGTATATAGTGGTTGCTCCGGCGTAGTCGCCATGACTCAATTACTGGGGATGGCAGTACTGTTTCTCATGCTACTACCGTTGCCGTGGAAATGGTTTCAGAAATTAATTTTACCTGTAGCAGCAGTGGCGATTGGTTTTATTGTTAATGTGCTCCGGGTAGCACTAATGGCAATTCTGATCGCTCAAAAGCAGATGAACTCCTTTGAATATTGGCATGCTGGTTCAGGTTCGTTGGTATTTTCTGTAATTGGGACATGTTTGCTAGTACTGCTGGCGTGGGTACTAATTAAATTATTTGCGCTCCAACCACCAACACCAAAGGAACTAGAATCGTGATCGAAATTAAAATTGCTAACATCGCTCGTCAATCTTTGCTGTTATTACTATGTGGTGGTGCGATGGGCGGATTGGGCAATGCCATTCTCAATCCACCACCTACCAAATCAAGTCTGCGCGCGCCTACTGCATTTGATTTTCCCCAAACTATCTCTTTGTCGAACTGGCAGATGCTAGAGAGCAAAAAATTAACAGCCCATTCATTCCCAAATGGAATGGTGGCTAAGGGACACTATTACCGCTATCAACATCATCCACACCCGATCGAAATTGAAGTGCGCTACATCACCGATGGAGTGGCTAATCGACCGACTGTCGATGCTATGTTGCCAATATTTACCAAGCTCCCAGCTACCGTTCTTCAGGCTAACACACTAAAACAACAGCCTAATCTGGGTTTCTATAGTTTGTTTGTCGCACAAGATACCGTCTACTTCAGTACTTGTATCAATCCCCACGGGATTACTACCGTAACGGGAGATCAGTTCCACACCAATAGTAATCCCAATTTATTATCAAATCTGCCAATCGATCGATTGTTACCGTGGTTATTAGGGCAACAAACATTGCGAGATAGTCGCTGTATCTGGACGATATTATCAACGCCAATCGATCGAGCTGCACCGAATGATAGTATTAAAAGCTTAGAAACAATCGGGGTAAATTGGATCCGCTGGTGGCAAGTGCATTTTCCAGCAGAGTAAGCACATTGCTACTAAAAATTTCCCATCTTTAATTACATTAAGAGGCTCTACTAAATGACTTCGATTTTCGTTTTATTTCGGATTGTCGGTTATGGACTGTTATTATTGTCACTATTTGATATTTTTAGTGCAATTATTCCGCCCCAATTTAACGAGCCAGGCTGGCTATTTCAGACTGCTGGTAACTTAGTAGAGCGATCTGCTGTGCCGCTAATTGGGTTTGTGCTAGTTTTCTATGGCAATCAAGAAGCTAGGCGGAACAGAGAGATACTTCTACTCGGTGCATTATCTTGGATTTCACTGGTAATTGGAGTATTTTATGGAATATTCTTAGTGATTTTCTTTATTACTCCACCCGGAATCAACGATCGCGCTCAAGCACAAATAGATGCACAATTCAATCCCCAGATCGCCCAAGTTCAACAACTTCAATCCCAAGTTGAAAAAGCAACAGTTCCCCAAATAAATGCATTGATTAAGAGTAGTCGGGATTCTAAAATCACAGATCCACAAATCTTTAAATCTAATGCCTTACAGCAAGCCGCAATGGTAGAAAAAAACTTAAAGTTACAATCAGAGAATGCTAAAACAGACAAAAGATATGCTTTGATTAAAAATGCCGTTAAGTGGGGACTGGGTACCCTAGTCTCTGCGGTTTTATTTATTCGCATTTGGGCGGCAACCGCTTGGGCGCGGCAAAAATAATAACTACATAATGTTGTAGCTATTATTTATTATTTTTCAAATATCTCACGGTTTGTTTAAATTTAGTCAGATGGGGGTGGCGAGACTTGAACTCGCACATCCGTTACAGATAACAGATTTTAAGTCTGTCGCGTCTACCATTCCACCACACCCCCAGGTGAGATCGCGTTACTTGAAGTAAGTTAATCTAAAAGTTTCATAGGGTAATCATTATAACACTAATTTCGATCTAACACAAGCGATCGAAGAACAATTTAGTAAACTCACATCTGGCACCAGTACTTATTAAGTTTCCCACTTTTAAATATTCCCGAGCGCCAAGAGCGATGATATTTACGGACTTCTGGGTACGCTAAGCATAACGGGATCGAGTCTAGATCGGAATTAAGTCAATCACAAGTTGGCTAAACTACCTTATCAGTATATCAACATACTGGCGATCGATGCTAGATCTCGATCCTAAGCAAATGTCACATGAAACCATCAGGTAAAATCGCGCGGTGTCAATAAAAGCGGTAGAATTGTGATTAAATAGCTACATGCTTTGCTTCTAAAATCCTGCAACTCAAGCTAACAAGCATTGGTGCGAGTTTGAGAGCATCAGGCTTCCTAAACATAATAGAAGCAAGATCGCAGAAATATCATGTATAAGCGAACTGTTCCACTGGTGAGGCTCAATGAGCTACTGCGTAAACCCCGACTGTCCCCAACCTAAGAATCCGATCGATGCCTTCCTGTGCCAAGCTTGTGGTGCCAGGTTGCTAGTTCGCAATCGCTATCGAGTGACCAAATCATTAGGTCAAGGTGGCTTTGGTGCAACCTTTGTCGCGATCGATGTATCCCTACCTGGGGAGCCAATTTGTGTCATTAAGCAACTTCGACCTAGCAACAACCATGAAAAATTCTTGCGGATGGCCCGCGAGCTATTCGAGCGAGAGGCTAGAACCCTAGGCAAAATTGGCAACCATCCTCAAATCCCCCGTCTGCTAGACTTCTTTGAAGAACGGCGCAACTTTTATCTGGTGCAAGAATATGTCAGCGGACACACCATCCATCAAGAAGTCAAAAAGTTGGGGTTGTTTAAGGAAGATAAAATCCGCGACTTCCTGACCGAAATTCTGCCCGTTATTACTTATATCCATTCGCAGCAAGTAATTCACCGCGATATTAAACCTGCAAATATTTTGCGTCGCGACCAAGATGGCAAACTAGTCTTAATCGACTTTGGCGCTGTCAAAAATCATGTTGCCCAAATGGAACCCGTAGAAGGTGGAGAACAAGGTTCTAACACGCAATTTGCCGTCGGTACCTCTGGCTATGCCCCACCAGAACAATTAGCAATGCGGCCGATCTTTGCCAGCGATCTCTATGCCCTTGGCGTGACCTGTGTTTATCTCATGACAGGCAAATCTCCTAAAGATATCGAATACAATCCCGCAACGGGAGAAATGATGTGGCAAAAACATGTCCAGTTAAGCAAGCATCTCACCCACGTCCTAGGGAAAATGCTGGAAGTATCCGTTCGTTATCGATATCAGTCGGTAGAAGAAGTTCAAAAAGCATTACAAACATCCACAATTGCTGTTGATGCGCGGATTAATCCTAGCTCTACAGCCATGCCCGCCACTAGTCCTAAGAAACCGCTCCCGCTAGGTCGAACACCACCGCCACCGCCAGGATTACCACAGAACCCCAATACTCCAGGCATTCAAGCTCCTGCTGCCAGACGGATCTCCGATACTATCAAGCAAAAACGATTGGAACGCGATCCGACTAATCTGAGAAACAATGCCGAACCCAGCCGTCTTGGTGGCGATCTGCGGACGGGGTTAGGTGAGACTTCGACGATCCAATCAATCAAAAGAGAACCATTAAAGTTAGATGCAAAGAGTGTTTTAGAGGCATTCCGTCGCGGTCAGCGCACTTTTAGTGAAATGGACATTAATGGTCTAGATTTATCTAAAGCTCATCTCCCTGGGATTACGTTAAGCAATGCCAATTGCTCCAAAATTAATTTACAAGGGGCAAATTTAGCTGGGGGTAAGTTTGAAAGAGCCGATCTCAGTGGTGCTGTCATGAAGGATGCGGTGCTCAGCAAAGGCTATTTTAGCTACGCCAATCTTCAAAATGCCGACCTCAGAGGCGCAGATCTGAGTGAGGCATATTTGAACTATGCCAATCTTCATGGCGCAAATCTCTGTGGAGCAAATTTGAAAGGTGTTAAAGTTAGCGATGACCAATTAAATCAAGCCAAAACCAATTTTATGACTGTTTTCCCGAACGGAAAACGTGGCGGTTTTTGGTAAATACGGATCGTGAATCTGATCGACATTAATTTAAGATTGAGATATATCGATCCAGTTATTAGCTACTTTTTTTAGAGATGTAACTAATCGTTCCACTCACGATCGCCCCTGCCATCAATACGCTAATTGCTGGTAGAAATAAAGGATTCCAGAGACTTTGCCAGACTTGCAATCCTAACGGAATGTTGGTATATTTGCCAATAACAGCAATAATAAACCAAGCAAAGCAAAGAATGACAAAGAAAACATTAAATGTCAGTAAATTATTGATGAGATTTGAAATTTTGGCAACCATAAAAAATAATTAATTGAGACTTAAATTAACAATAATTAACCAAATTATGAATTTAGCTAGCCGAAGAGAAGATAATAGATCTGGCAACAATCGGTAGCATGACGGGGTTAATAATTACTAACAATCTATATTTTAAGTATCGATCGGCAGATAAGTTAAGTATGTTCTTTTTCTAGAACCGATCGCAAAGATATATTAGTTAATTTTGAAATTATCCATTGATAAGAACTATGATATAACTAATTATCCTAATTAGACCGAAATTTTTTAGCCACTATAATGCGATATCCGACGATCTTAGGCCTCGCTGCTACCGTCATGCTAGTTCAAGTTCAGCCAGTATTGGCTAAAACTAAAACTGGTGCCGAAGTCGGTCAGGTGGCTAAACCGATTACTGTGATGATTACTACTCCAGACGAGATTGGCTCGGGAGTCATCATCAAGCGGGAGGGTAATGTTTATAGCATTCTTACCGCCGCTCATGTAGTCAAATCGAATAGTGCAGCTTACACGATTATGACTACCGATGGTGAAAATCATGAGCTAGATAATAAGACAATCCAACCACTACCGAAGAAGATCGATTTAGCTATTATTAAGTTTACTAGTAGCAAAACTTATCCAGTGGCGAAAATCGGCAACTCTAGTCAGGTGGTAGAGGGTTCTAATGTCTACGCGGCAGGATTTCCAGCGCCCACTCAAGCAATTACTCAAGCTGTGTATGCTTTCAAAGATGGCAA
>JBJOOY010000051.1:0-4707 GCA_046051065.1 Cyanobacteriota bacterium | reverse complement strand
TACAGCGATCGATCCGGCTCCAGCACAAGAAACCACCATCTTCATGATTCCGGTCAATCTGTTAAATAGTAATGGTGTGGCAGATATCAAAATTACCTCACTACTACCGCAAATTATCGGTGCCGATGCTAACAATACGGTCATTGATGGCCGCACCCAAACTGCAAATATCGGTAATACCAACAACGTCACCCTAGGGATTGGCGGTACTGTTGGGGTGGATGCACTACCCTTGAGCAAATTAAATGGCCCCGAAATTCAAATTACTGGACTAAATAGTCTTACTGCTGGTGTAGATATTCAGGCAAACAACATCACAGTTACAGGCATCTCCATCTTCGGATTTGGTTTTGGCACAACCACGAATCAATCCGATCTGACGATCGGTACTAGTAGCAACAAACCCAGTGGTACGGTTATTACTGAGAATGTCATCGGTACCGCTGCTAATGCTTTTGTAGATCCGGGTGTAGGGATCCGGAGCGGAGCCCATGGCATTTTCTCTTACAGCGACACGGGTACTTTTATCAAAAACTTAGACGGATTCCACGGCAGGGGTGGGATCGAACTAGCCAATGGTGCGCCTGGCATTTTAATCGAAGGGAATGAAGTACGCGGGAATGCCATCCTTGACTCTAGAGCTGAGGGAACTAATATTACTAGTGGTGGTGGCGTAATCGTCCGTGGCAACCTCTTGACAGAGCATGGTGGCCCGGGGATCGATACTTCTGGCAGTAGTGGTAATAACACCTATGTTAATAACACCGTCACCAGAAATGGCTTGAATTTTAGTGGGCAAGCGGATCCTCAAACTCCAGGACTGCGGATCCAAGGTAGTGGCAATATCATCGATCGAAATATTATTGCCAACAATAATGGGGCGGGGATTTTAGCGCGAGATGCCGTTGCTACTTTAACGATTACCAAAAACTCGATCTACGGTAACGGTACCATCGGCACGACTCCGACTAAACAAATCGGGATCGATTTAATTGCTATGGGTGAAAATGGGGACAGCGGCACAGGTACATACGTCACCCTCAATGATGGTTCGATCGCTGCGGGTGCCAACCAATTACTTGACTATCCCGTTTTTACCAGTAGTACGATCCGCGGTACTAATCTCATTCTTAAGGGTTATGCTAGACCAGGCGCTAAGATCGAACTGTTTATTGCCGACCCCGATTCATCTGGCTTTGGGGAAGGTAAAACATATCTAACTACTTTACTAGAAGGGTCTGGAGCGGATACAGACACTACGACTGGTAATTATAGCGGTGTTGTCAATGGGATCGATCGAGGTAGTGATAGCAATGCCAATCGATTTGCGTTTACGATCCCCTTAGCTAGTTTACCCGGAGTAGCTTCGGGCACCAAACTCACGGGTACCACGACAATTAGCAATGCGACTTCTGAATTTAGCAATATCACAACAGTTACTGCTAGTGCAAATATTTTACTAGTCAAACGGATCGTGACCATCAATGGTTTAACCACCAACCCTAACGATAATATGTTGCTAACTAACGTTGTAGACGATCCGGCAACGACTAGTGATAACAATCCTAATTGGCCGAGTAACTATCTCCTCGGTGCGTATAATGCAGGTAAGGTTAAACCTGGCGATGAAATTGAATATGTGATTTACTATCTCAATCAAGGGGAAAATCCAGCTAATTCAGTCAAAGTCTGCGATTTACTCGCCCCCAATCTCACATTTAACCCGAATGGATATGCACCTGGCAAAGGCTTTAAATTCCAATTGGGTAGTAGTCCCACTAATTTGTTAACCAGTGCCAACGATCCCACGATCGATCGTGCTCAGTATATCAATGGTAGTGCAACTTTAACGTCGATCGGTTGTAACTCACCGACTAATAACACAACTGCCAGCGGTGCTGTAGTTGTCAATCTTACCAGTGCTTCAGCCACAGACATCAGCACTCCCAATCTTTTAACTATCCCTGGTGCTAGTAGTTCGGTGCCAATATCTAATAATTCCTACGGCTCGATTAAATTTAAGGTAAAAGTGAAGTAAGGGATCTAGAGCGAATCCAAACATCACTCGATCGAGCATAATCCATCAACGATCGAATTTCTAACCTAGTCTAAGTCGATCGCATACTGAAGACAAGTATTAATATTGACTAATAGCATGAAGATTTGTTTAGCACAAACAAGACCTATTAAAGGTGAAATTGACAAGAATATTGAAACTCATAAGAAGTTTATTAACTTAGCTACTTGTGAAGGGGCGAATATAATTTTCTTCCCAGAGCTTTCTTTGACAGGTTATGAACCTAGACTTGCCAAAGAATTAGCAACAACTCAAGACGACAAGCGATTTGATGACTTTCAAAAAATTAGTAACAGTCATAACATTACTATTATGGTTGGAATGCCGACTAAGCTTAATGCTGAAATTTTGATAAGCATGGTAATTTTTCAACCTAATCAATCTCGACAAACATACTCCAAGAACAGATTACATCCTGACGAATTTCGCTATTTTATACATGGACAGCAGCAGACTATTTTAATGATTGACAACAAAAAAATAGCTCCAGCAATTTGTTATGAGTCATTGCAATTTGAACATTCTGAAAAAGCTTTTAATAACGGAGCTGAAATTTACATTGCAAGTGTAGCAAAATCAAAAAATGGAGTAGCTAAAGCATTTAAACATTATCCAGATATTGCGAAAAAATACTCAATGACAGTTTTAATGTCAAACTGTTTAGGATTGTGTGATGATTTTGAAAGTGTAGGAAGATCGTCAATATGGAATAAAGACGGCTTACTACTAGGACAGCTTAATGAAACTTCTGAAGGAATTTTACTTTATAACACGGACGATCAAAAAGTTTTCACATGCATTGCTATAGATTGAATGAAATTATAATTCGGCCTTTATTTCAATACTCTAGTAGCATTAAAAATTGCCACCAATGCCACACCAACATCAGCAAAAACAGCTTCCCACATAGTTGCTAATCCAAACAATCCCAACCCGATAAAAATAGCTTTAATACTTAAGGCAAAGATAATATTTTGTAAAACGATCGAGTGAGTTTTTTTACCTACCTGAATCGCTGTCGCAACCCGACTCGGTGCATCAGTCATCAAGACAACATCCGCAGTTTCGATCGCTGCATCCGATCCCAATCCACCCATCGCAATTCCCACATCGGCTCTAGCAATTACTGGAGCATCATTAATCCCATCACCAACGAACGCAACTTTACCTGTTTTAGAAAACTTTAATAGTAATTTTTCCACCGCTGCAACCTTGTCTTCAGGCAATAGTTCTGCTGCAAAATCATCCACACCCAAACTGTTCGCGACTCGTTGCGCTACAGCTTGAGAATCCCCTGTTAGCATCACAATCTGTTCTACACCTGCTGCTTTAAGACTGCGAATTGCTTCAACTGCATCTTCCTTAATTTCATCGGCAATAATAATGTATCCAGCATATATTCGATCGACTGCCACATGCACCACCGTACCTTCGACATGACAGGTACCATGAGTGATATTCTCGCGGTGCATCAATCGATCGTTACCTGCTAATACTACTTTACCTTCGATTGTCGCCCGAACACCATGAGCGGCAATTTCGGTGTAATTAGAAATACTAGATTCATCGAACGGCTTGCCGTCTCCGTGAGCAATCATTGGCGAAGCCTCTCCCCTGGAGAATCGATTGTAAGCTACTCGAATCGATTTGGCGATCGGGTGATTAGAATTGACTTCTACTGCTGCCGCCATTCGCAATAAATTGGCTTGCTTAAATCCATTGCAGGGGACGATCTCAGTAACTTTAAATATACCTTTGGTTAGCGTACCTGTCTTATCAAATGCGATCGCTTTCACTCCAGCCAATGTATCTAAAAATGTCGATCCTTTGACTAAAACCCCACGTTTCGCCGCACCGCCAATTCCTCCGAAATAGCCGAGTGGAATACTAATTACTAATCCACAAGGACAAGAAATAACTAACAAAATCAGCGCACGATATATCCATTCAGCATGAGTTGCACCTGGAATTATTAGCGGTGGCATTAAAGCTATAACTAAAGATGAAATTACGACGATCGGTGTATACCGCCGGGCTAATTTAGTAATAAATTTTTCGGTTTCAGCTTTCTTACTACTAGCATTTTCTACTAAATCGAGAATTCTCGCGATCGATGATTCTCCAAATAATTTACTAACAGCGACGGTTAAAACTCCAGTTTGATTGATGGTTCCGGCTAAAACAGTTTCTCCAACTTTCACCGATCGCGGTACTGATTCTCCAGTTAAAGCTGATGTATCTATTTGAGATTTACCATCAATTACTTCACCATCTAATGGTACTTTTTCTCCTGGCTTAATAATAATTGTATCGCCAACTTTTACTCGATCTGGTGCAACTACCTGAATTCCATTATCTGTTTTGAGATTAGCTGTATCAGGCCTAATTTCTAGCAGCGCAGAAATCGATCTACGCGATCGACTGACGGCTAATTCTTGAAATAGTTCGCCGATTTTAAAGAATAGCATTACCCCCACCGCTTCGGGGAGTTTATGAATGGCGATCGCTCCAATCGTCGCGATCGTCATCAGGAAATTTTCATCAAATAATTGGATCCGCAAAATATTGCGTCCGGCGCTAGTTAATACCGTCCAGCCACTTAATAAATAAGCTGGCATAAATATTAGATA
>JBJOOY010000050.1:0-4836 GCA_046051065.1 Cyanobacteriota bacterium | reverse complement strand
ACATTGCTTAGACTAACATTATTTGTCTAAGTACCGAATATCAATTACAGTCGTACCAAAATTGTAGTTTAACTGATCTACCTCTACTGAGGAACCAATTTTCATCTTGGCATTACCAAGTACCAATCCTTCTCTAGTTTTGTAACCTTTACCCGTCACAGTTACCAGCATATCCATACTAAAGGAATCTAGTTTGGGATCTTTAACAGATTTGAGCGAGCCATCAGGTTGAGCGACAGGTAAAGTGCGTTCTATTTGGCGAGCAGATTTAATATCGACTTGTCCGGCGGGCTGATTCCGAATGATAAAATTGAGTTTACTCCCTGGTTTAAATTCTGCTAAGATTTTTTCTGGTTTAAGCACACTCAATCCGCGCACGATGATATCAGCTTCGACGGTTTGAGGTTTATCCTGTCCGCGAATCGCACCTGAATTACCAGGAGAAAGAAAAATCCCCACGACTACAAATAATATTACTAGGGCAGCAGCAAGATCGAGGATGCTGAGTTTGCCAAATAATCTACCTTGTCGATCGAGAATAGCCATAGATTAAGAATGTTACGAGGATTCCAGCTTGATGGGCATCGATTAGCCCAACGTCAGTATACAGCGATTCCGCGATCGGAGGCTACGCCAACGGTTGTCAAATTAGCAGTGGGGCGATCATCTGATGGCGATCGCCCCACTGCTGTGAGTAACTAGATATTCGATTAGAACTAAGCTTGTTTGTTAAGAATCAAACTAGCTCAACTCTGATTGACATCATGGTTAGTTAAGATTAGAAGCGGAAACCAGCACCACCTTGCAGCGCGATCGCTGTATTGTTAGTATTTTGGTAAGCATTTACCCCTAAATCTGCCGAACCGAATACCATCACATTATTAGCTAACTGACTTTCTACACCCAGACTTAAAACAGGGGCACTTTTGTTCCCTAATGGGGTGCTAACAGTTTGTTCGTTAACGAAGTTATAGCCAGCTCCAACGAAGACATTAGTTCCAGGGGAAACACCAACATCATAGGTTAATTTTGGAGTTACTGCGCTAATTTTATCAGTAAAGACTATGCCAGCCCGGGCGGATAATTTACTTTGAGGAATAGAGTATCTACCATATAAACTACCACCAGATCTAGATTGTTCTCCAGCAACATTACTGCTTGTTAAACCACCAGAAATACCAGCACCTAAATAGCTAGAATCAGTACCGATCAATTGAGGCGCAGGAATACTTTCAACGGATTGAGAGATAACTCGATCGGTATATTTAGGTGCAGCAGCAGCAGGATTAACTTGACCGATTACAGGCACTAAAGCAAATGCAGAAACAGCGATCATTTTGATGGTTTGAGTTAGAGAGAATTTCATGGTTAATTGATGTTTAGTGAGGTTAGTTTAAGCTTTCGCTCTTACCTACTAAGTCGCAAATAATAATCTAAAGGTTCCCAGATTAATTTGATGGCTTAGACCCTTTATTTGACTAGGGTTTGAATTATTTCAGATCTGCAACTGAGACTTTTAACCGTACAAACATTCGAGAGGAAAACCGAACCAAATATATCTTTCGATCGAGACTAGATCCGATTCAACTTTATTTTGTTCCCAGCTTAGTTCGAGTTATGACGATCGATAGAGTCAATATAGGGGAGATCCAAAACAAGAATTATTCCCATTCTGCATTAGATTGAAGTTCTGAATTGCGGATTTGTTGCTGAAGCTCTTGCCAATTAACAGATGTGCTCACTCGATCGAGTAATAATTTTCCATCTTGTAGATAGAGTAATCGATCGCTAAATTTCACGGCTAGTTCTAATTGATGATTGACGATAATTAAACCAAGTTGCTGGGTTTTGGCAAGATTAGTGATTCTTTCTAATAATCGTTCGGCGGTAATAAAATCTAAATTGGCGATCGGTTCATCGAGTAATAATATTTGTGGTTGCGTAATTAATCCTCTAGCGATCGAAACTAACTGTTTTTGTCCAGCCGACAGTTGCATTTCAGTGCGATCGAACCATTCAGTCGGAATCTGCAATAGTTGGGTAATATTAACTACGCGTTGCTTAATTTCTTCAGGATTGAGCGATTGTAATTGTAATGGGTAAGCTAATGCTTCCCTTACCTTCATCCCCAATAATTTTGGCTCTTGACTCACCAACATAATTCGCCGTCGTAAGTCGATCGGTCCAATCGTTCGATAGTTTACACCATCTAGTAATATTTCCCCTGTTGTTGGCTCGCTCAGTCGATTGAGTAGCCGCAATAACGTACTTTTGCCAGCACCCGTAATGCCAGTTACAGTAATGCATTCACCCACCGCTAGCGTAAACGAAATATCTGTCAGCAGCGGTTGAGTAAAATTAGGTGGAGTATAATTAATTCGATCGAGTTGAAGTAGCAATCTTGTTATTATTTACCAAATCTTGGTTAAGTCTAGTGTAAATCCACTTAAAACATCTTCACCACTGAGTTGTATAGGTGATTGCAAAACTTCTGGATCTCCATTAACGCGATAAATTTCTACCCGTCGATTTTGAGGATCGATTAACCAACCTAACCGCACTCCATTAGCTTGATATTCCTGCATCTTTGCTTGGAGTTGCGATAGCCTGTCGGTAGCCGAACGTAATTCGATGACAAAATCGGGTGCCAAGGGGAGAAAGCGATTCGGATCTGGATTAGCTGCTTCAATCCGCGATTTCTCCACCCAGGCGACATCAGGAGAGCGTTGAGCATTATTAGGTAGCACAAATCCTCCCGATGAATCAAACGCCTCTCCTAGCCCTGTTTGCTCGTTCCAGATACAAATCTGAGTAGTTAACTTACTATTCCGGCTCGAAGTTCCCCAACCAGTCGGTGGCATGACAATCAATTCTCCTGTGGCAGTAAGTTCCAAGCGCAAATCACCATTGGCATCGCAAATTTCTTGAAACTGCTCGGGAGTGAGTCTCAATGCGTTAAGATCGATCGTCAGTATCGGACTAAATTCGATCGGTGATGCAATCATTGCTATTGCGCTCCTGAGTGAGGGTTGGGGTGTTATTCCTGAGCTACTTCTCCTTTAAATACTAACTCAGCCGGGCCAGTCATATAGACACGATTATCTGCTTGCGACCATTCAATCTGGAGACAGCCACCAGGTAATTCTACCGTGCAAAGTCGATCGGCTTTACCTGTTAATACCCCAGCAACTACCGTCGCACAAGCACCCGTACCGCAAGCGAGGGTGCTGCCTGCGCCCCTTTCCCAAACACGCATTCTGAGAAAATCGGGACGAATGACTTGGACGAACTCGGTATTAGTCCGTTGAGGGAAAACAGGATGATGCTCGAATTTTGGCCCAATAATTTCTAAGGGAATTGAATTAGCATCATCTACAAAGGTCATACAGTGGGGATTGCCCATACTGACGCAGGTAACCGTCCAGGATTTACCATCGACTTCGATCGATTGGTTGACTACTTTATCATCCTTCGCCCCCAAGGTAGTTGGGATTTCTGCGGCTAATAAATGGGGTTCGCCCATATCTACTCGTACTGAGCCTTCATCTAGTACTTCTGGTGTAATTGTGCCTGCCAGGGTATAAATTTTGTAGGTGACGGCAAGATCGACTTTTCCTTCTAAATCGGCAATAAATTTCGCCATACAGCGAATCCCATTCCCACACATTTCTGGCTCGGAACCATCGGAGTTAAAAATCCGCATCGAATAGTCGCAGCCATTTTGCCCGGGGAGCACAAAAATTACGCCATCCGCACCGATGCCAAAATGTCGATCGCACCAGATAATTGCCTCTTCTGGCTCGATCGTCGGTGTATCATGAGTGCGATTATCAATCAGGATGAAATCGTTGCCTAAGCCTTGATATTTGCTAAATGCGATCGTCATAGGTAAGTTAGTGGCTAGTGGCTAGTGGCTAGTTAGCAGAATCAAACCAATCTATAATTGAATATCAGCCAAATTGTTGTTTGGCTTGTTCGTAAATCTCGACGGTAATTTCAAATTTGCCCTGTTCTTGGGCAAATTTTTCAATTTTCTTTCGCGCTGCTGGACGCACAAAAAAAGGAATTTCCTTCAGTTTTGCTTCTGCTTCAGTCGTCCAAGAGATGTTCGCACTCATGAGTGGAAAGATAAGGGGATAAATCTACAAATTAACGATCGCATTTAGCAACCACTAATTTATCACAATGGCTTGCGCCGATTGTCAAAATTGGGCAGGGGAGAACGTTCTGATTGAGGTGGTAAAGATAGTTGCTTGGATTTTTGGCCGGATTTAGCTTCGGCTTGTTGGATACACCACCAGCGATAGCCAATAGCGACACCAGAAGTCAAAAGTCCTAAAATCATCAATGTGCCAATCTCATTTACGCCGCCAAGGACAGCATCAACGGCACCAACTACGATGATAAAGCTGGATATTGGTTCTTTGCGGTATAGTTTTTTCAATACAGGTGGGAAGATCGCGTTCATTTGGTGGTAATGGTGCAAGGATCTCGATCGTCAGCTTTAAGAGCGTATTCAATACTATTCCTATTTTACCTCTGAGTCTAGGGGTAAGACCGCCCAGCACAAAAGAGTTAGCCAATTTACCTAAGTTACTAACTATAATTATGCCCAATGTTAATCGTGGGGATAGCTGTGCTAATTAGAGCGTAGCGATCGTCAGTGCTAATTTAATCCCAATCCTAGCCAAGCAAGCGGATTTTGACCTGTCAAATACTCGATCGTTAGCAATGCAGCAAAGCCAATCATTGCAGCTCTGCCATTTAACTGTTCTGCAAAGCGATTGAACCCAAATCTAGTGACGACTAAATTTGGTTGGACTGTTGGTTGTGATT
>JBJOOY010000049.1:0-2803 GCA_046051065.1 Cyanobacteriota bacterium | reverse complement strand
TGCATCAATCCCCGATTCAATTAAATCTACAGTGCGATCGCTCAAAGAAATATCGAGCTGAATATCGGGATAGATTTTCAAAAACTTTGCTAAAGCGGGAATGATATGGCGTTGCCCCAGCGAAACATTCAGATCGATGCGAAGCAGACCTTGAGGGCGAGATCGTGCCTTTGATAGTTCTAGTTCCGCTGCTTCTAGTTCCGCCAAAATGTTCGTACAGCGATCAAAAAACACCGCACCATCCTGAGTCAACCGAATCTTACGAGTTGTGCGCTCAAATAAGCGAGTGTCCAGCTCAGCCTCTAGACGCTGGATCGCCTTACTCACCGACGAAGGAGCAAGTCCCAACTGTCGCGCCGCCACCGAAAAACTAGACCAGCGAGCCGCTTCGACAAAGAGGGCAATGGTATTGAGTTTATCTTTCACGATCAATCGACCCACTAGATTAATGAATTCTATTCACAAATATTGTGCTTTACAACGGGTTTTTCTATCCAAAGACTTCAATTAACTTAGACATATGGTTAGAAACGATTCAATCCAGTAAATACAACAAACCAGGAGATTGACTATGACACTCAACAACAAACTGGCACAAAAACGCCTTCTGATAATTGGCGGTAGTTCGGGAATTGGGCTGGCTACCGCCCAGCAAGCTAACGCTGCGGGTGCCCAGACGATCGTTGCTGGACGCAGTGAAGCCAAGTTACAAGCCGCTGTCGCATCGATCGGCGGGGATGTCACCGCATATCCCGTCGATCTTACCGATGATGGCTCGGTGAAGTCTCTATTTGAGAAGGTGGGTGATCTTGACTACCTCGTTATCACTGGGCCTGCGCCGAATTTTGGTCATTTTCTCGAATTAGATACAGAGCAAGTTCATCAGGAATTTGAAGGGAAATTCTGGGGACAATACAGGGCGGTGAAATATGCCGCACCGCACCTCGATAAGACTGGGGCGATTGTCTTGATGAGTGGAGCCTATAGTGCGCGCCCTGTGCCGGGAGCGACTTCACTCGCGGCTGTGCAAGCGGGGATTGAAGGATTAGCACGGGGACTAGCGATCGACCTCGCGCCAATTCGCGTGAATGTAATCAGCCCTGGCTTAACCGATACCCCGATTATTCATGAATTTTTCACCGATGAGACTGCCCGTAAAACCCTTTACGACGAACAAGCGCAAGCTCTTCCGGCTCGGCGCATTGGCACATCAGACGACATTGCCGAATCAATTTTGTACCTGCTCACCAACCGCTACACGACAGGCAGCACGCTATTCCCTGATGGCGGCTACAGCCTCAGATAATATCAGTCATTCACTGCTAATTGACCGTCCATTTTCAAGCTAACAAACTGGAGCAAAAGCCATGACGACAAGTCTTTCTGAACTCAATGATCGCTATGAAGTAATTGATGCCTTACATCGATTCGCCATTGGTCTCGATACTAAAGATCTAACATTACTGGAGTCTGCGTTTACTTCCGATGCGATCGCCGACTTTACCCCCGCCGCCACGAAAGTTGGGATGGAATTTCCATTGTTGACAGGGCGTGAGGCGATCGTTTCAGCGTTATTTCAGTTTTTGGCGAACTACACAACCTCCCATACCGTTGGGAATGCTCGCGCTCAGGTTAAGGGGGATATAGCTAACCTCTATGCTCTGGTTGAAGCGCAACATCTTCCGTTATCCGATCGATCTAGACATTTCCTGTTTAAGAACCAGTACACGATCAATCTGGTGCGGGAGGGCAATCTTTGGCTAATCAAACATTTACACATTGAAAATCTTTGGACAGATGGCGATCTCAAGGTGATTACTGGCATCAGATAATAAAGAATTTTTAGCGCTATTGTCATTGAGCATTGCTATCTCTGGTTTAAATCGAGGTTTAATCTTAATGTACGATGCGCTCGGCATCCATTTTCACCAGAAGTTAAATCGCGATCGTTTAATCATTTAATTTAAATAGAATTAAATAGAATGAGGGTTTGAAAAGTCATGCTCGAAATCCCCTTTAATGTGTCGGTGTATTTTGATGATGATCTGCGAGATGTTCCGAATAATGCCGTTGAGATGCGACAAGCTTTGATATTTCTACAATCTCAACTTCGGAATGATGGGGAAACTAACCATCAAATTCAGCTTTTTGGATTAATTGGTAGCTATGCGCGAATATTGCAAGATTTTGTAGTTGCACAGCAGGCTTTAATGTTAGCCGTTGAGCTATCAGAACAGATTGGAGACAGACGATTGAAAACTGCAAATCAAATTCGACTCGCTCATGTTTATCAGTGGCAGCAGGATTATAAAATCAGTGAAGCATTATTTGAGGAGGTGATTGAGAATTGTCAGCACGATCCGAGCCTTGCGTCCTATCTTGACTTTGCATATCAACATGCAGGAAAGTGCAAATTTGATCAACAGCAGTATGAAGCAGCACAGTCTTATTTTGAGCGAGCTTTGTTACTCCGTCATGTGAAGGGGGAGCAGTCTTTGGTTGATTCAACTCAGCTTGCCATAGATACAGTTAATCATCGCATAAACGCCAGCTAATGCTTGCTGTGTATGTTGCGTTTTACGGAGCGGGTTTATACTTCGAGCTGGTCTGTAGGCAAACAATTGAGAATTATTGGTGGAAGCGTAATTGCAGGGATGTTGGAGACGAGCGATCGCTGAATCATTTAATTTAAAAAAGTTAAAGTAATCTGTTAGCATTCATCATTAACTCCCAGCGAGCGCACAATTTTTATATATGTTGACTCTTCATCAAGCCACAAGCAGTCAGTTATCTGCACTTCTTG
>JBJOOY010000048.1:0-4213 GCA_046051065.1 Cyanobacteriota bacterium | reverse complement strand
TCGCCTTCATCGCTGCTCCCCCAGTGGACATCGACGGCATCCGCGAACCAGTTGCTGGTTCCTTGATGTTCGGTAACAACATCATCTCTGGTGCGGTTATTCCTTCATCTAACGCAATTGGTCTTCACTTCTACCCCATCTGGGAAGCTGCTTCCCTCGATGAGTGGTTATACAACGGTGGTCCTTACCAACTCGTAGTATTCCACTTCTTGATCGGCATCTTCTGCTACATGGGTCGTGAGTGGGAACTCTCCTACCGTTTAGGTATGCGTCCTTGGATCTGTGTTGCTTACTCTGCACCTGTTGCAGCCGCAACCGCAGTATTCTTGATCTACCCAATCGGTCAAGGTTCGTTCTCTGACGGGATGCCTTTAGGTATCTCCGGTACGTTCAACTTCATGATCGTCTTCCAAGCAGAGCACAACATCTTAATGCACCCCTTCCACATGTTGGGAGTAGCTGGTGTATTTGGTGGTTCATTGTTCTCCGCAATGCACGGAAGTTTGGTAACTTCCTCTTTAGTACGTGAAACTACTGAAGTTGAATCCTTGAACTATGGTTACAAATTCGGTCAAGAAGAAGAAACTTACAACATCGTTGCAGCTCACGGCTACTTCGGTCGTTTAATCTTCCAATATGCTTCGTTCAACAACAGCCGTTCGCTCCACTTCTTGTTAGGTGCATGGCCTGTAGTCGGCATTTGGTTCACATCTTTGGGTGTATCCACAATGGCTTTCAACCTCAACGGTTTCAACTTCAACCAGTCTGTTGTTGATGCTCAAGGTCATGGAATCAATACCTGGGCTGACATTATCAACCGCGCTAACTTAGGGATGGAAGTAATGCACGAGCGTAACGCTCACAACTTCCCCTTAGACTTAGCTGCTGGTGAGTCTACTCCTGTTGCTTTGACTGCTCCTGCTATCAACGGTTAATCCTTAAGATAATTTGAGTAAATAAACCCCCCTTACTTTTACTAGTGAGGGGGGTTTTGCATTGGGGCTACAGGTACTAAATCTAAATCCAGATGCGCTACCAGAATCGAACTGAAGCCTAATTTCAAGCAATGATAGCTGGCGATCGATCGGGTGGTAATAACAGCCCAACGCGGTGGCGGTTATCGGGAATATTAAACGATCGATGCTAATCTCGCGATTAAAGTTCGACAAGCCACTCCAGAAGTATTAACGCTCTGCCTACATGTATATCGGCGCTATTGGTGCTAAAGTGTCTTAATTGGTCTGGGGAGTGAGATGGTCGCCGATCGCAGTTCAACCCACATTCCACTGTTTCGATCGCCGAGAGGTGATCCGTTGAGAGTTCGAGGTGATCTGCGGCGGATGATTGGGAACGTTAGGCTGATTATTGCCCCTTTTCCCGATCGCGAGCGAACAAGTGGGCAATTTTTCTTCAAGCCATCTTCCCAAGCCTGTTTGACTACTACGATAGTGAAGCGCTGCCTTGGCAGGTCACTTCTTATACTTGTCACGAATAGTAAATACGGAGACAATGCTATTGATGACTAACTATCAAACAACACAGTAGTCATATAATTATCTGCCCATTCAGTGCCAAACGCTTTTTCTAGTACGCGGCGAGTTTTGTCGTTTTGTTGTTGCTTAGTGGAATAATAATTCTGAGCGGTGACGATTTCTGCCCGTTCGGTAGTACTGACAGGGATAGCTTGGGCGGCTTGTTGACAGTGAATTGTCAGCATGGCTGTCACTCGATCGAGAAAAAGTTGTTCCTCTTCTAGGTTAGAGGGACGTACGAACAAGCAAAATTCCGAGAAAATATCTGCCCACTCTGGCAACTCGCGGGGTTGGCTAAATACGTGTTTGGGTAATTGATGTAGGGGAATACGATAATTTTCTGGTAATACTCGTTGGGCATTGAGTGGTGATAAATCAGCAATTGCGGCACTGATCTGTCCGCGCCCAGCGACAATATCCGTCCCAAACATCGGGAGTGCGTATTCCGGATGGGGAAACATCACACAGTGGAGAATGTCTAAATTTTTGCCAACTTGAGCCAGTTCGAGATGCAGCTTCCGAAACTGGGGCGTTTGGTAACACTTATTTTCGATAACTAATTTTTCCCCTTCCAATCGCCCTTCCACATATCCCAATTCATCAGGAAGCTGATATGGAGATAGATTTAGGTACTGTGCCCAGACGCTTTCGATCGCATTGGCGAGCTGCTGGATTAAAGTGTGTTGGCGCGAGCGCAGTGACTGGGTACTAGTTTCTATCATAAATTAAATGCCGATCCAATTTGTAACCTACTCGATCTGTAGTAGTGAAGCCGATCCTCAGCACCGAGATGGTTGCAGTCTAACCATTTGAACAACACAACATCCACTTAACAGATATTAACAGGATCAGCTATTTAGTGGCGTAAAACTTCATAAAAAGTATACGGCCGTTGGTGTAGCTTGGCTGAGGCAGGACAGATAGAGTGAGGGGCGATGGCTAACTAAGCTAGACACCAACTCGCATCGGCGATCGAGATTGCTGAATCTCGATTACAGTAGGGACGATCAGCGATTTACCAGTCATTTCCGCTGGCTGAGGAATTTGTAGAATTTCGAGAATGGTGGGGGCAATATCTGCTAATTTACCACCTTCGCGGAGAACGAGATCGTTGCCATGTCCGACAATTTTACGGCGTTCGCCTTCGATCGAAATCAAGGGGACTTGATTGGTAGTATGGGCTGTCCAGGGATTGCCATCTGTATCACACATATATTCCGCATTCCCGTGATCGGCGGTAATAATTGTCGTGCCGCCTACTTTGCCCACGCCGGCAATTAATTTACCCATACAGGCATCTACAGCTTCGATCGCGGCAATGGTCGGAGCCATTTTTCCGGTATGTCCGACCATATCGGGATTGGCATAGTTGACGACAATCAGCGTGTAGATCTGTTTGGCGATCGCGGCTAGAACGGTGCTTGTTACTGTACTCGCAGACATCGCTGGGGTGCGATCGTAAGTAGCTACTTGGGGACTAGGAATTAATTCCCGATCCTCTCCCGGTAATGGTTCTTCGAGTCCACCGTTAAAGAAATAGGTGACATGAGCATATTTTTCGGTTTCGGCTACGCGAAATTGCTTTAAACCCCGCTCGGCAAGCACTTCTCCGAGTAAGTGGTGCAACTGTTGTGGCTCGAAGGCTACAAGTACTGGTAGCATCGAATCATACTGTGTAAAAGTAGCAACAGTCAGATCGCTAATTTGGGGACGATTAAATCCGGTGAATTTGTTACTGACGAGGGCATGAGTCAGTTGTCTAGACCGATCAGGACGAAAATTAAAGAAAATAACACCATCGCCAGCTTCGATCGCGCCTGGGGCAATTCTGGTGGGGATGATAAACTCATCAGTTTTGTCATTAGCATAGCTATTTGTCAAAAATGTAGTTGCGCTTTCGCCACAACCATCGTCTGATTTAGTCATCACATCGTAGGCTAATTTGACGCGATCCCAGCGACGATCGCGATCGAGTGCATAATAACGACCGCCGATGGTGACAATTTTTCCGACCCCAAGTTCGGCAATCGCTGCTTCAATTTTTTCGACGGCGAGTACTCCATCGCGGGGATTGGTATCTCTACCATCGGTGATGACATGGATACAGACTTCTGTAATATTTTGCGCTTTTGCTAGCCTAAGTAAGCCGATCAGATGATCTAAATGAGAGTGTACGCCTCCATCCGAGCACAATCCTAGTAGATGGAGTTTAGTTTGACGTTGCTTGATGGCAGCACAAACTCTGAGTAGAGCAGGGTTTTGGAGAATGCTATTATCCTTAACTGCATCCGAAATTCTTACCAATTCTTGCGGCACGATCCGCCCTGCACCGATGTTCAAATGTCCGACTTCGGAGTTACCCATTTGTCCATCCGGCAATCCGACTGCTCGTCCAGATGTATCGATTAATGTATGTGGATAAGCAGCCCAAAGGCTATCGATGTTGGGTGTTTTAGCTTGGGCGATCGCATTACCCTGAATATCTGGGCGATACCCCCAACCGTCTAAAATTACTAGCACCACTGGAGCTATAGGTGCTTGCATCATGTTATTCTTCACCTTTTTGTTGAGAATAAAGTCATCGCTATCATAGCAGGGAATGAGGAATCGATGCATCCATAAGTTAAAATCCATTCGATCGAGTAAATATTGCCGATCGAATGCGATTTTCGATCGTCATC
>JBJOOY010000047.1:0-4390 GCA_046051065.1 Cyanobacteriota bacterium | reverse complement strand
CTTCTCGCCAGCCTGCTTTGGCCATTTCAGTGTCGGTGATGAAATAACCACACTCACTCGCTCCATTTTCGCCTCGGAGGGCTTGAATGCGGGGTAAGCGAGCATTGGGGTTGATGTATTCAGGTGCTGCAAATCGATCGCGGATTGGCTCTTGTTTGATTGGTAATTGCGTAGCTGCAAGTTCGTCGGTGCGATCGTTCTGGGCGAAAACTGTCGCTTGGGGATTTTCTTTGATTGCCATGATGTTAAGGTAAGTCGTAGATTTATACTTTAATAGTACAATTATATCATAAACTTACCAAAATAGTACTTGTGTTCTGAAAAATCCTGAAGCTGGGATTGCTGCCTCCCCAACACGCTGGCGATCTCGAATCCACTAGTAAATGTAGCATGTTTGTCATCGTGAACGACAAAGATGATGAGTAGTAATATTGCCGCGATCGATTGAGAGTCCCAGTTGTGAGGGGACTGTCACTATGCAACATAGATCGATCGAATGCCGTCAAAGATCTCATAGTTAGTTGCTAAAATTAATTTAGCCGTCTGCTTCACCTCACATCACTAATTTGGCAAGGAATTTATGTTAACTAAAGTAACTTTTCTCCGACACTGGTTGCAGCGGCGATGGTTGTATCTATTCATATCTTTATGTACGATCGGTGTAGTGACGATCGGGCAGCCACAAGTGACTCAAGCTGGTGATGAATGGATTAGATTGCTGATTAAAGGCGCTCAGTACGTTCAACTCGCCAATATGTCCGATACCCAGGAAACTGGTTTAGGCGAGCAAATTAACAAAGAAATAGCGAATGGACAGGTCAAGCTTTATACTAATCCTGTTGCCAATGCTTATGTCAATCGGATCGGTCAAAAGCTAGCTAGAAACAGTGCTAGACCGAATATTAAATACACCTTCCAAATCGTCGATGACGATAGTATTAACGCCTTTGCCACCATGGGTGGTTTTGTCTATATTAATACAGGTATACTTAAATCGGCAGATAATGAAGCCCAGTTAGCTGGAGTAATCGGTCATGAAATCGGGCATATTGCTGGGCGTCATGCACTCCAACATATGAAACAAGCTGCCATGACGGAGGGAATTAGTACGCTAGCTGGAGTCGATCGAGATAAAATCGTGCAGATTGGTGTCCAAGTTGCGCTAACGCTACCGAATAGTCGTCAAGATGAATATGATGCAGATCGGCGTGGCTTGACGACAATGATTCAATCTGGCTATGCACCAAGCGCCATGCCTGAGTTCATGAAAAAATTAATTAGTAATAATTCCGCTCCAGAATTTCTCAGTAGTCACCCTGGGGTCAGAGAAAGGGTGACAAATCTGCAAAAAATGATTCCCGCAGCCTATCAAAATCGGCGAGAAGGCTTAAATGCCAGCACCTACAAGCAAGAATTACAACGTTTCTTCTAGTAACAGGCTAGCAAAATTACAGGAAAAGCTATAAGTTTCGATGTAGCTAGTTAATAGAGCATCGATTATCCGTCTAATGTAGTGAGATTAACAAAATGTCCAGAGCTAACGGTTCGATCGAATTAGATGTGCGAGGCTAGCTAATAAGTAAACTAATATTTGTGCGAGGTGCGACTATGTTTGAATTACTCTCTTATAAAAAGTTTCGTGATACTCCTAGTGTTCGATTCTTTGATATCACTGTACCTGAGTCCAATGTCCGCGACTTAGTAGTCCATCAAGGGCCTGCCGTGAGTCCCCCGGATAGTCAAGATGGCTACTGGCAGTTTTATCTTCATCCACATCAGGAAGATAATCTGCTCGCCATATCAGGCGGAAGAACATTTTATCTGGTTAATTTTACTTGGAATTATCCATATCACATCGTCCGATTGGAGAGCGATCGAGAAATTTTACGCATTCCTAGGGGAACATTTCATCGTTCTGTTTCCGATGCTCATGGTTCGGTAGTCATGAATCAAGCTGTCCGCGATGTTCAAGCTAGCATAGCTGGGGAGTTTCGGGTTTACAATAGCGGTGTTATCCCTCGGTTATTAAAGGTAACATCGATCTCAGCGCCATTACCCAAACTACATGGTTTTCAATGGTAGGGAAATTTAGGCGTTGCTAGATGGTGATGAAGTGCAACTCGATCGAAGCTAGCACAAGCATAGACCGAATTGTGGCAGTTTTAACCAAAACTTCACATTCATAATCTTAAATCTAGCAACGTCACAATTAAGTTATCCCGTTAACAATTATTCCAAGAACGTTACAATTCGATCTTTTCAACTTTTCTTGGGTGACATTAGCCCGCTGGTCATCAATTACCCCTGGTCGGGATACTAATAATACCCCATCAGTCGTCGGGCCTAAAATCAAGGCATCCGCAGCTACCAGGATTGGGGGAGTATCGATGATCACAAAATCATAGAGGTTAACAACTTGTTTGAGTAGGGATTTCATTTGATTGTAATCCAGACAAGCGAGTGGGTTAGATGGTTTAGACCCAGCAGTTAAGACATCTAAATTATCCATTACCTTCCAGGCGATCGCTTTGAATTCGTCCTGATTGGTCAGTACTTCACTCAAACCTTTTTTGAGGGGCAGTTTCCAAAACTGATGCTGATAAGGCGATTGAAGATCTGTATCGATTAATAACACGCTTTGGCCCACTTGGGCAATTGCGGCGGCTAAGTTGGCTGCTACTTTTGACTTACCTTCATTATCGATCGAGCTAGTGACGATAATCGTCTTTAATGTTTTGTCAGTACCCGAAAATCTCATGTCCGATTGAACCATCAAAGACATTTCACTTGTCAAAGATTGTTGTGTATTCCGCTCTGTTGGTTTGATCGTGGTTATGGCTGGATTATAACTACGAGGTAACGCTTTCGGCGGGGCTGAGGGAATAATTCCCAATAATGTGTAGCCAAATGCCGATCTGATTTGTTTGAGTGTTTTGAGCGATCTGTCGCGGATTTCGAGGAAAACAATCGCGCCAGTGGATAATATCCCCCCCAGCAATAACCCAAACCCCATCACTACCAATCTCGCACCTGTCTCTGGTTTCTCGGGGATGATTGCATTGGCAATCACACGGGTGGTTTGAGTATTTTTACTTTTAACTAGCTGCAACTCTTGCACTTTTCTTAACAGAGATTGATGCGTCGCCTGAGTAACTTCAAATTTGCGTTGGAGTTGAGCTTGACTTTGAATTAATTGGGGAATGACACTGGATCTACGTTCGTAGTCAGCACGAGATTTATTCAAAGATCCTAACCTTTGAGTCAAACCGCTACGTTGTACTTCCAGTTGGATCGCATTTTCGATCAGACTTTGTTTTAGCCCACCGAAGCGTAATAATCCTTGGGGTGTTTTTGCTTTTTCACCCAGTGTTTGTTGAATTTTCTTATTTAATAGGGTTGACAAATTGGCCTGCTTATCTTTGAGAGCGCTAATGATCGGGTTAGTATCGGAAAAGCGACTTTGCTCGGTGGCTAATTGTCTTTCGATATCTTGAAGTTGGTTTAGACTTGCTTGGATTGCTGGTGATTGACCGATCGCGCTGGCTGTAACTACCTCTTGCGGACTCAAACCTAATTTCTGTTGCAATTGCTTGCTTTGAGCTGTGATATCGACCAATTGTGCCCGCGCACTATTGATCGCTGCATCTATATTACTAATGGCGGCAACTGCTGACTTACTCTCTTCACCTAAGTCAACAATATTATTTTTCTGCTTAAAATTACGCAGCGCAACTTCAGCTTGTGTAACAGCAGCTTGAGTGACGGGAAGCTGCTTATCCATGTAAGCTCGGTTTGCTTCTGCTTCACTTTGGTTAGTTTTAATATCATCTTCCAGATAAAGACTGACGATCGTGTTAACTACTCTGGCTGCTTCTTTGGGGTCGGGACTTTTATACATTACCTTAAGTACGTCTGTACCACCAGCAATTTTCAAGGTCAATTTGTCCTGAAGATCCTTAACTGGAATGACTTTACCGTCATCATCTTTGAGTTTGAGTTTGTCGATCGTTTTTTGGAGTAATGGATTGCCCCCAAGTACTTCGATTTGACTGGCGATCGGGTTTTGAGTAGCTACTAATGGCTTGAGATCTCCCGCATCCTCACCTTCCTGACCGTTAGGTAAAAGACTACTACCTGCTACTTTAAAGGAAGAGTTCTTAAATAAGAGTTTTGCTTCAGCTTGATAAGATGGTTTGATTGAAGCTGCTACTAAGGCACTCAGGGCTAGCGTCGAGACAAAAATAATACTTGCAGGCAACCACCGCCGCTTGACCATTGATAGGTAATTACTCAAGTCTACATCGTTTGAAGCCCCAGGTTCCATAAGCTAATTTTTTATACGTACCGTATCCAACATACCAAATCTATCGCTCAATAGATCCGCCAAAAT
>JBJOOY010000046.1:0-3578 GCA_046051065.1 Cyanobacteriota bacterium | reverse complement strand
AACAGGATTTAGACTGCGATCTCAAAGCAGAATTGGAGATCGAATTACTTCATGAAAAACTAGATTCACTCAGAGATAGAGAAATAGCCGATCTCAAACTATCGATTCAACGTCAATATGAAATCATTCAAAGATTAGAAGGATTGCTCGCACAAGAAATAGCTGGAAATCATCCACCCCAGCTCGACAATTGAGCTTGAGGTCACATTACAATACTTTCGTCGCTAGTCACTAAACTGTTGCTACAACAAACTGTGGTTATTTGACTGCCAGTCGCTACGTATCTGGACGATCTAGATCGAATTTAGTTAATTTTCAGCTTACTTGTTACATTCGATTGCAAAATAGGCAATTATATTGGTAATGTCGAGAAAAATCTCGATCATGGCAAAACAGCCATAAATATGCCAAAACTAGGATAGCGTTTGCTGGAGAATTAGACTTTATGTGTGGAATTGTTGGCTATATTGGCAATCGACCAGCTCAAACTATTTTAGTCTCAGGTCTGGAAAAATTAGAATACAGAGGTTATGATTCCGCCGGAGTAGCTACAGTTAACGAAGGGAATCTGGACTGCGTTCGGGCTAAAGGTAAACTCCATAACCTCCGTGAAAAAATAGAATTAGCTACAAATCATGCGCCGATTGGGATCGGACACACCCGCTGGGCAACTCATGGTAAGCCAGAAGAGTACAATGCGCACCCGCACACTGATACAAAGCGGCAATTGGCAGTAGTACAGAATGGCATTATTGAAAATTATCGCGAATTACGAGAAGAATTAAAAAAACAGGGACATGAATTTCGATCGGAAACCGATACAGAAGTCATTCCACATCTGATCGCCCAATGTTTTGCTGAAGGTGCTGACACCTTGATGGTAGCAGTTCAAACAGCCGTAAACAAATTATCTGGTGCATTTGCGATTGCCGTAGTTTCCGCAGAATATCCCGACGAACTAATCGTCGCCAGACAACAAGCACCGCTAATTATCGGGATCGGTGAAGGTGAATACTTTTGTGCTTCAGATACACCCGCGATCGTCCAATATACCCGCACGATTCTACCATTGGAAAATGGCGAAATGGCACGGATTACTAGAGAGGGAGCCGAAGTTTATACATTTGCAGGGGCGAAAGTTCGCCGCACGCCGCATAATATTAATTGGAATCCGATCGCCGTTGAGAAGCAAGGTTTCAAGCACTTCATGGCGAAAGAAATTTACGAACAGCCAGCCGTAGTGCGGACTTGTCTCGAAGCGTACCTCGATCTCGATTGGACTCCAGGGAGCAAGCAATCACCATGTAAACTGAATCTGCCCGAATCCATCTACAAGGATCTCGAAAGTATTCAAATCGTCGCCTGCGGTACCAGCCTCCACGCTGGAATGGTGGGTAAATATCTGCTCGAAGAATTAGCACAAATCCCCACCGCGATTCAGTATGCATCGGAATTTCGATATTCTCCCCCACCACTAGTCGCCAATACTCTCACCATCGGGATTACTCAATCGGGAGAAACCGCCGACACCCTTGCCGCCGTAGAAATCGAGCAAAGTCGCCGCGCGGATAAAGAGCCTAAATATCACTCCCGCCTCCTCGCCGTCACCAATCGGACAGATAGTGCGATCGCCAGAATCGTAGACTGTGTAATCGACACCCACGCAGGCATGGAAATCGGTGTAGCCGCCACCAAAACCTTTATGGGTCAATTAATGGCGTTTTACTTCCTTTCGCTCGACCTAGCCCATCGTCGTGGGACTGTAACTGACGATCGAATTCAGGAAATCATTAATGGCTTGAAGGTACTACCATCCCAAATCGAGGTAATTTTAGAAACGCAGGAAAAATACATCGAAGAACTCTCCCTCAGTTTTCTCGACACTCACGATGCGATCTTCTTAGGTCGCGGAATTAACTTCCCGATCGCTCTAGAAGGTGCCTTAAAATTAAAAGAGATCAGTTATATCCATGCCGAAGGTTATCCCTCTGGCGAAATGAAACACGGCCCGATCGCGCTACTCGATGCTAAAGTGCCAGTAATTGCGATTACCATGCCTGGGAAGGTATACGAAAAAGCTGTTTCTAACGCTCAAGAAGCTAAGGCACGAGATTCGCATTTGTATGGGGTAGTAGCCGCTAGCGATAAGGATGCAGCGGAGATATTTGATAAGGTTTTACCCGTACCAGATGTGGATGAATTGTTGTCGCCAGTGTTAACGGTTATTCCAATGCAATTGATGTCATATCACATTGCTGCAATGCGCGGACTCGACGTCGATCAGCCTCGTAATCTCGCCAAATCCGTTACAGTTGAATAGTTTCGTTTAGTCGATCGAGATTTTTTCGTATCTCGATCGACAACATTCTCAAAACAACCAACGCATATAAACTGACAAATGTCTATGAAATGTACAGTTTTTTTGAAAAATAAGCGGGTGAAGGGACTCGAACCCACGACATTCACCATGGGAAGGTGACGTTCTACCACTGAACTACACCCGCATAGTTCTATCCCCATAGTATCACAAAACGATCGAGATCGCTGGTGTGGAAATTATCGAAATTAGGGATAGCAAACTTCAGTTATCTAGCTCCTAGTTGCCCAGGTAATTGACGATACTTGAGATAATAGCCAACAAGAATAACTAAACAGATCGAAATTGCACCAATTCCGAGTGGGTTGGGCAGCCAGAAGATCGCATCGATATGATTTAGCTCTCCAGGTTTAAGTTGCCATGTCATGTGCCCGCCAGTAGTTTTGACACCAGTTAGATTGCTAGTAGCTTCATTATCGTTTACACCCCAAGGACTTTGCAGGCTAAAATTTAAATCTGGATAAATTCCCGCTGAAACTGAAGATTTAGGCGCAGCAACATTGGTACCTGTCGATCGCAAATCGATATCATAGATTAGATGATTTCTGACAACTACTAGAAAATTATTTTGGGCGATTTGGAGATGAGAATTAAACTGTAATTGATCGGTAGAATTTGCAGAGTTAGAATTAAAATATGTGTTAATTTTAGTAGTCAGATCGAGAGCATTGTTAAAGGGAATAATTACCTTAAGTTCTCGATCGCTCAAACGTTCGAGCTGACCTTGAGCTTGTTTAGTCCGCTGTTCGATACTTGCTAACCATGCTTGCACGGCATTATTACTAAAACT
The DNA here is from genome assembly GCA_046051065.1 of Cyanobacteriota bacterium. Taxonomy (GTDB): domain Bacteria; phylum Cyanobacteriota; class Cyanobacteriia; order Cyanobacteriales; family Chamaesiphonaceae; genus Chamaesiphon. The sequence goes on along the minus strand of JBJOOY010000046.1, from coordinate 411 downwards.
TTGTAATTTCCGATCGAGTTGGATATGCTCGACAATTTTACCGCGATTGAGACTGCTAAACTCGATCCCAGTATCATACTTGACGCAACCAGATAAAGCCAAACAGATCGCGATCGAGCAACAGCCGATTACTAGTCTTCGATTAATTAAACTCAGCCACCAATTAATAAATCTCACCAATCTATTCGCATTACCTGAATTATTCATATTAATTTCCTCGATCGCGATCGATCTTATCAGAGTTTTCTACCGTCTGAGGTGAATATCTGAGGTTTCCTAATAAGTTTAGATCCAAATTGAGCTGCTCCCCACACACCGAGATACAATAGGGAAAGATATCGATCCGCTCTACATTAACTTTTTATAGTCGCATGACCGTAGCAACCCCGACTAAACCCCAATATGAAGCTG
>JBJOOY010000045.1:0-5656 GCA_046051065.1 Cyanobacteriota bacterium | reverse complement strand
GTTCGATCGAGCATATTATAACCATCTTGTTCTTCAGCGAGATCTGCTTCTAACTTGAGCTTGTCAAACTCATTGGCATTCTTAATTGCTTGATAAAGTTCATCGATTGCCGATTGTTTTTCCTGAAGCTCTTCTTCTTCTAAATGGACAAAACTTACCGACCTTTCGACTTCTTTTTCTAAATTTTCAACAATAGTTTGTAATTCATTAATTGGCATTGATTCCAATTGTTCGAGATCGATTTTCTGCTCGTCATCGAGGTCGGGACTCCCACCTTTAGACATCAGATAAATTTTCTGATAATTTTCCTCTGCCAACTCGATCCGAATGGTCAGTCGATGTAGATATTCTTGTTGCATGCTCAAAGTTCGCTGTTGCACCTCCCAATCAGTTTGGGTTTGCTCCAGAGACGTTTGCAATTCTTGCAGTTGCTGTTTGCGTTGTTCGATTTCTTGTTGCTGTCGATCGAGTTCTGCTTGAGTTTCGCCAATTTGTTGTTGGTACTGTTGAAGTTGCTGCCAATGGAGATCGAGCTGCTCCTGCTGTTCCTCGATCGCCGCAACCGTAGTTTCTAATTGCTGCGAATCCAACCCACTGCCAGCGCCATTTAATTGGTGCAGGGCAGCTCTAATTTCCCCAATCTGCTGTTCGCTGACAATGGTGCCCATTGACTGTTGCTGCTGATCGAGATATCGTTCTTTCTCCCGCAACTGCTCCCATTTAGCTGTTAGCTCTTGCCGAGATTGCTCGTGTTGTGCCAGTGTTGACTCCAAAGCTTGCGCTTCTTGAGTCAATCTGTCGAGTTCGGCGCGAGTTTGTTCGAGATCTTCTTCCCGGCCATAAATTTCATCTTGACGCAGTTGTAATTGCTGTGTTTGTAAATTTAGTGATTGTTTCCAGCTCTCGATTTCATCAGATTCTTTTTTGTATTTTTCGATTTGCCGCGAAAGATTTTGAAGAATACCAACTAAATTTTTGCCAGCTTCCCTAAGCTGTGACTGGATTTGACGATTAGCATTCATCTCAACCAATACCAGCACACCAGGATTATAGTTACTCACTTCATCCGGGGCAGCAATTAGCTCTTCACCAGGAATTGCACTCCAACTTTGCTCGGTGCGCTGACAAGCCAACAGTTTTAGTTCAGCTTTACTTCTGCTAATATTAAACCCAGATTTTGGTTTTTGGACTTCTGCTAGATACAACACGTTGATATTCCCTGCTTTAGGTTCTCGCTGCCAGTGCGGAGTAGAGGTAAAACATAGCTTGTCGCTACTAGTCCAGTAACACTACCAACAACTATATATACACCAATCGCTCACTGCCATCAGCATAAAATATAACTGAATTTTTGATCGATCTTGAAAATAATGCAACAAACGAGCGGATGTGTGGGAAAACTGAATGTAACGGAAATCAATCTACATCAACACCTGATTTAGTGCAAATCCCAATTTTAGGACTGGAATTTATTGTGGTTCGATCGAGTGTAATCTCTGGCGCTCCCAGGATCGCCGTTTAAAACTAAACCCCTGGATGTGGTTGACTATAAGTATGCAGCATGTAAATATCTTGTGACTAGTCTGACCCAATGTTCTTATAATTATTAGCTATGAAGCCTATATTATTATGCTTAAAAGTCAATCCGGATTAATAACGTTTACTTACTCCGTGTCCATCGACCCTATCGATTAGTAGATATATGAAAACAGTTCTAGTTGTGGATGATAGTACCGCTCAACGGGAAATGATGAAAGAGCTACTCCAAGCTAGTGGTATGACAGTGAATGTTGCTACAGATGGCGAACAAGCCGTGGAAGTCGCACTGGAAATCATCCCAGATATTGTCGTGCTCGATGTGGTGATGCCCAAAATGAATGGTTATGAGGTCTGTCGTAAACTTAAATCTAACCCCAAAACTCAAGATGTTCCGGTGATTCTGTGCAGTTCCAAAAGTGAGGACTTCGATAAACATTGGGGCATGCGGCAGGGTGCTGATGCTTATGTTTGTAAGCCATTCGACCCAGTTGAATTAATCAGCACCATCAAAAATTTATTGCGAAATTAGGATGACTCCCCATGGTTCTCAATTTAGATTTTCTTACTAGTGATGATACTCCCACTCCCGATGTCAGTCAGGATAGTCGCGAGGGGGAATTATGTTTGCGGTTTGAAGTCCCTTCAGGTAAAGAGTTTGCCCTCCCTGCTTCTGGGGTTAGGGAAGTAATGTCAGTTTATCTCGATCGAATTACGCCGATTCCCAACGCTTCGCCGTTTTTCTTGGGCACATACAATTGGCGCGGTCAAGTAATTTGGGTGGCAGATCTCGGCCAGTTCTTTGGCGACCAAATTTTGGTCAATACTAATCAAAACGAAATTTCGCTACTGATCGTCGAAGAACAAGAACTGGTGATGGGCTTTGCCGTTCATGCCGTGGCGAATACAGAATGGTTGGATATGAATAACATGATTACCGATCGAGATATTCCACCCACCATGAGTGGTTTTGTTAGAGGAGTTTACGCTACATCTCGCACTGATGCACCAGAACTCCAACTATTGGATCAGGTTGCGATTCTCCGCTCTTCTCACTGGACTATCTAAGAGCAGTTTATAAAAATATACACCTGCTTCATGATGTAGGTAATTAAATTATTGATAAGGAATAAAATGATTTCCAACTCTGACTATACTCAAGATTACACTCACGACTATCAACAAGCAGAAACAGCCTATTTACAAGGCAATTATCAAAAATCTGCAACTATTATTGATGGACTAGTTGCTAAATTTAGTGACGATCCTAGCGTCCGACTACTGAGAGGACATATTTACTGTTATGGTTTATATCAGTATGAAATTGGCAAAAAAGAGTACGAATACGTGCTCAAAATCTCCACCGATCCTGAATTTATCCAATTTGCTAATAGTGGATTAGAGTATGCTAATTCTTGTCTGAGTCAAACCAATGGCGGCGACTCTGGCGGACATTATCGTGAAACAGTATCGGATCCGGCTGAATTACTGACTTGGCGACAACCAGAAGATCTCACGGCTGATGAAGATTTCGATCTTGCCGCTCTCAATTTTAATGTGGATGGCTCAGGGCAAATGTTTCCCAGCCAATCCACTGACTTTTTCTCTGATAATAATAGTTCGCCCGATCAGAAACACACACAACTCTCCACTGGCTACCAAAATAACGAACAAGAAACGCTGACCGATGCTTTTGCCTTCGGTTATACTTCGGGTGATAGTAATAGCAATCTAACTAACAATCCCTTCGATGGATTGCCGCTTGATACACCATCTGAATCGGCAGAGGACACAGGATTTTTTAATATTTCACCAGCTGCCCAGCGGGCGTTTTCGTCGTTCGATCCAGATCGGCCTGCGACGATCGAACAGAGTAACTATCCAGCGCTGTCAGCTCGACAGAAGCTGGAACCTGACTCGCTGGCTAAACCCGATCGCCTCGATGATTCTACCATCGAGGACGAGCGAGATCGTTCGACTAGATCGACAATGATCTTTACCAATCCTTCAGAGATCGTCACCGAAGAGCTGTCAGAAATGAATTCAGCTGCATCACCTCATTCAGTTCATGAGGATAAAGATCTCGAACAGGTTGACTTTTCAGTTGAAGATATCTCGGATGCCCTGAATGAAATTAGTGGCGCATTACCAGTGACTTGGCCGCCAACCGCCCAGCAATCGAGTCAAGTCACTGTAACCAAGCAAGAGCGCCCAAGCGAGTCTAATGATGCTCGCCTAAATCCTACAACCGCAATCGATCGGCTTGGAGTAGCACCAGTATTAGGGGAGGTAGTACAACCACAACCGATCGATGCCCCAGATCGAGCAGCTCATCCAACTCTACCCCCATTATCAACCGCCAATCTTCAATTTCCGGCGGCTGAAGATGGTAGATCGGCAACGAGCGACGAGCCAGAACCGAACTCTGGATTTTTCGATCTGCCAGATGATTTCCTCGAAGCGCCTACTCCATCCTCGTTAAATATTCCTAAATCTTCTGGCATGTTTGATGATAGCTCAACATTTATCAATGGGGTATCGATCTCTGGGATCAAAAATCCGCAGATCGCCGCGATGAGTGCGATCTATCGGGACGAGATTCCCCCAGTGACTGGACTCGTACCTTCGCAAAGTATCTTCACACCGTTTGAAAATGCTTCGTTCCAGAAAAAACAGTGGCTGATTGCTGGTGCGGCTGGATTAGGTGCCACAGTATCGATCGGGGCGATCGTCTCGATCGGCATTATGACTCTCAATCCGCAGATTGAAAAAGATGCTCGTCCGCCATTGCAACAAACTGGTGTAATTGCCGCGATCTTAGGCGGTCTAACGAGTTTTGGGTTAACTAAAGTCTTAGCTAGTCGCTATACCAAACAGGTCAACCGCAGCGTTAGAGATCTGCAATCTAATTTCGAGCAAATCGCCCAAGGTAATATGTCCGCACGCGCCACAGTCACCTCTCAGGATGAACTCGGTCAATTATCTTCTTCCTTCAACTACATGTTGCAATCGGTAGTGGCAAGCAACTCCGAAGCTCAACGCAAAGCGAGGGAAATGGAGCAGGCCAAAGATGAACTGCAACGGCAAGTGATCCGCCTCCTCGATGATGTTGAAGGTGCTGCCCGAGGCGATCTAACGGTAAAAGCAGAAGTCACTGCGGACGTACTCGGTGCAGTTGCCGACTCATTCAACCTGACGATCGATAGTCTGCGTCAAATCGTGCAACAGGTACAAGTCGCAGCAGTTCAGGTCAACCAAGGTTCGACCGAAAGTGAGGCATTTGCGAGACGGTTGTCTTCTGATGCTCTCAGTCAGGCTGAAGAACTAGCAGTAACCGTAAATTCGGTCCAAATGATGACCGCCTCGATCAAACGGGTCGCCGAAAGTGCGCGGGAATCAGAAGAAGTCGCGCGGACTGCTTCGTCTACCGCTCTTAGAGGTGGAGAAGCTGTAGACCGAACGGTAGCAGGGATTCAAGAGATTCGCGAAACGGTGGCAGAAAGTACTCGCAAAGTTAAACGTTTGGCTGAGTCTTCCCAACAAATTTCGCAAATCGTGTCGGTGATTTCCCAAATTGCTTCGCGGACAAACTTACTGGCACTCAATGCCAGTATTGAAGCTGCTAGGGCGGGTGAATCAGGCAAAGGTTTTGCGATCGTTGCCGATGAAGTTCGCCAGTTAGCCGATCGCAGTGCGAAAGCGCTCAAAGAAATCGAGCAAATCGTCTTGCAGATTCAAAGTGAAACTAGTCAGGTAATGGCGGCAATGGAACAAGGGACTCAACAGGTCATCCAAGGTACCAAGCTGGCCGAACAAGCCAAGCGATCGCTCGATGACATCATTCAGGTATCTAATCGCATCGATGCCCTAGTGCGCTCGATTACCTCCGATACGATCGAGCAACGCGAAACATCTAAAGCTGTAACCGAAGTCATGCAATCAGTCGAAATCCAAGCGCAATCAACTTCTCAAGAAGCTCAGAAAGTCTCTTCTTCACTCGAAAACTTGGTTGTCGTTGCCCGCAACCTGCTAACCTACGTCGAACGATTCAAAGTCGAGTAGATGTTGGGTATTGGGTATTGGAGTCTAGGTCAGCACTAATTCCTAGCAACTAGCCACT
>JBJOOY010000044.1:0-5578 GCA_046051065.1 Cyanobacteriota bacterium | reverse complement strand
ACGATCGGGTGATGTCGGAGGTCGGAAGGATGATTTCCTAGATGCCCTAACTAACTAAACCGGAGTTGCTTGCCAATCTAATCGATCAAGCGTCTGAGCGCGCTCTAGGGCATGCTCGAAGCTATCTAATTTCGCTTCGATGATCAAAGGCTCGCTGACATAACCATGAATTGCTTCTTGAGTTTTTAAGCCATTGCCAGTTATGTAAGCAACAGTAGTTTCATTGGGATTAATTTTACCAGCTTCTACTAATTTTTTGAGAACGGCAATTGTCGTACCGCCAGCAGTTTCGGTGAAGATCCCTTCAGTTTCAGCTAATAGTTTCATGCCTTCAATGATTTCGGCATCATTAACCGATTCGATATTGCCGTTAGTTTTACGGGCGAGTTCTAGAGCGTAGATCCCATCAGCCGGATTTCCAATGGCGATCGATTTAGCGATCGTATTCGGCTTGACTGGAGTTACAAAGTCGCGATTTTCAGCATATGCTTGAGCGATCGGCGAACAACCTTCAGCCTGCGCGCCGCTGAACCGAACGTTTTTATCATCTACTAATCCTAACTTAGTAAATTCTTGGAAACCTTTGTGAATCTTGGTAAACAAAGAACCAGAAGCTAATGGTGCTACAATATGGTCTGGTAATGTCCAACCTAATTGTTCGGCAACTTCATAACCCAACGTTTTGGAGCCTTCAGAATAATAGGGACGCAGATTGATATTGACAAATCCCCAACCATAGGTATTAGCAACTTCACAGCAAAGACGATTCACTTGGTCATAATTGCCTTTGACTGCCATTACTGTCGGGCCATAAATTACGGTGCCCATTACTTTTCCTGCTTCTAAGTCAGCAGGAATAAATACACAGCAGTCTAAGCCAGCATGAGCGGCGATTGCGGCAGTTGAATTAGCTAAGTTACCGGTACTAGCACAAGAAATTGTTGAAAAGCCAAACTCTCTAGCTTTGGAGAGTGCAACTGATACCACCCGATCCTTGAAACTCAAGGTGGGCATATTTACAGCATCGTTTTTGATATAGAGATTTTTTAAACCTAAGCGACGTGCCAAGCGATTAGCTTTGAGCAGTGGTGTCATTCCCGTCCCAACATCAATGATATGCTCGTCCGGAACTGGCAGTAAATCCTTATAGCGCCAGATCGAATTTGGCCCTGCTTGAATGCTCTTGCGAGTTACTTTCGTGCGGAGATAGTCATAATCATATTGCACTTCCAATGGCCCGAAGCAAAGTTCGCAGATGTGTGTGGCTTGAAGTGGATACTCTGCCTTGCACTCTTTGCAAGTTAGTCCTTTGGCGGCAGTGGTTCTATTGCTGGTTAAGGTTGCTTGGGTCATGGTGGGATGTCGCTACGATTTTAGATATCCGTCAACTTACTGGAATTCATCCTATCACGGGTCGATCGAGTCGTCAAACATACCCGACTATTTTAGTCGGGTATAATATTTCTTATCAGATCTAGCACTACGTTCATAGGTTAGGACACTTTAGATTTTACTTCGTCTTACTTGAAGTAAGCGAATATGGAGCAGCTAAGTTCAATTTGTAGTCCACTATCAACTATTTAACGATCGACATGTCTAATATGCACCTTCCCGCGTTAGGACTGCTTTGACCGTTTGCAGCAAAATATCGAGATCGAGAGCTAGAGACCATTGCAGAATGTAGATGATGTCCCAGTAAAACACATCATCAGAATCAACATTAGAGCGACCTTTGACTTGCCATAAACCTGTAATCCCTGGTAAAACCTCATGGCGCAGAAAATGATCTTTAGAAAATCTTTCTACATCTCGGAGTGGTAAAGGACGAGGCCCGACCAAACTCATTTCACCCTGCAACACATTAATCAGTTGCGGTAACTCATCTAGGCTATACCGCCGGAGAAACTTACCAATTTTAGTGATGCGCGGGTCGTCTTTGATCTTAAATAGGACTCCACCCTTAATCTCATTTTGAGCTTCTAGGTCTTTTTGTAGTTCGCTAGCATTAACTACCATCGTCCGGAACTTCCAGACCTGAAAGTGGGCACCCTTTAAGCCAACACGGTATTGTTTATAGAAAATCGGGCCTGGAGAGTCTAGTCCGATCGCTATAGCAATCGCCAGTAAAATCGGGGCAATCGCGATCAGAATCATCGACGCAACAACCAAGTCTAATAGACACTTCAGCCGAAAATCAAGACCGAGAATGGGTAACGATTTAAACCTAATCGTCGGTATTTCCTCGATCATCTTGGTTTCAGAGCAGTGCTGTGGCAGATTGAGGTCGGTATGGATCACTCGCAGATGGATCCCTGCCGATTTTAAGTGCCAGAATAGAATTACTTGATTGGTCACTAACTGTTGAGAGCAAATGAAAACCTCACTCACATTGAGAGATCGAATCCGATCGATAATCCGATCGAGTTGGTTTTCAATATCCCAAACCGATAGATCGATGATGCCATCTACTCTGAACTGTTGGGATCGATTCAAGAGCTTGCGGACTTTTTCGATTCCGGCTTGATTACCTAACAGAAAAACGCCATTCTGTAGAGTTGGATTGCGTTTGCGAGTTTGAGCAATGATGACATCCAACAGCAGTCGCTCGCTCGCGACAAATACAACACTCAACAGCCAGGCAATCACGAACACCGATCGAGATACCCATAAGCCAGGCTGGTAGAAAAAAGCTCCAATCAATAATACAATTTGAGCGATCGTCAGCGATTTAAATAGTTTTGGCAGTGTATGCGATTTGTCATCGCTGCCGTAATGTCCAGAGGCAGCTAAAGTCCCTACACTAATTACTAAAATGGGAACGCTCGACTTGAGCAGATGAACTCCACCTACAGGCGTACCGACTCGATCAGCGATGCTCCAGGCTAAATACAGCATTAAAGTATCCAATAACATTAATACTGTTAACCCGATGCCACGAACCATGGTTCTGCGCCGAATCAGAAAGTTTGTCGCCCTGATATCTGCCACATTTGATGTATTATTTGTTCGGTCAAACATTTTTGGATCGGTCATTCGATCGCTCCGATAGATGAGGTAAAGGGGGTTAAGCAGCAGAAATGTATCTTAAGATTTAGATTACTACTATCAAGTCAATTATTGTAACTATTGTAATTATAGATACTTAGAAAGTAGACTCCCAAGGTACATCGTTATCATTGCGAAAACAAGTCCGAAATGTCAATCAACATTTAGCCGATCTTTAACGTATAGCTCTTTGTCGATCGCTAGTCTCATCGTTAACTAGTCTCATTAGTGAATTATTCTGAGTTTTAGCGATTCTAAGATTATTCAGTCATTTGGCTGTTGGCAATAACTATTTTTCAGCAAAATTTAGATTTTTGAGTCAATCTAACGAACAAAAAAGAAGCTATTTAGTTAAGTTAACTCTAAATAATTGGCTCGACTAAATTAGCTGTAGTGCAGAACCTCGATCGACAGTAGTAAATCTACATCAGATCATGATGTGGTGAGAATGAAGTCACTCTAAAGTAGTGATTCCAGATAGGGCGCGAAGCAACCTTAATTTTCTTGTGCTCTAGCGAGTTTTAACTTAATAAGGTAACATACAGTAGAAAATAGTCAGATTTCAATTCTGACTGGAGATCGACATCGATCGAGATATTTTAGCTAATAAGATCGACCAATTGATTGAGCGAGCATCAGCAAGTACAGACTATTTTTTTAGAGTATCTTAGTTGAGAGTGCCAACAATTATCGATCTTTTGTACAGAGAAGTAATATTATGGCATGAGTATAAATAGTAATAGACATACTTAGATAATAATCGTGCGACCTAAGTATACTTTGAATTTTTTTGATGCAATGCTAAAGTTCAGTCGAGATTTGATCGTCTTATGAAAAAAATTATAGCAATTGCAGAATGGGGATTTACAATTGTATCATTAATCTTCTATACGTCAGGACCATTTCAGCTAATTCTTTCTGGTGGTGCTGGTCAAGGTGACGACCTCGCACCAGTTTCAACTGACTATTCCATCCTGCAATCAATGTTCTTTGTTAGTTATTTAATTGTCGCCATCCTCGTAATTTTTCAATGGAAAAAGGCACTTTATGCCCTCAAGAAAAATTGGACGATCGCGTTATTGATGGGAATTGGCCTAGCTTCAGCTATTTGGACTTTTATCCCAGGACAGACCTTAGTCCGGAGTATCGCCTTGGTTGGTACCAGTTTATTTGGACTGCACCTAGCCATCAGATATACACTTCAAGAGCAACTTAGATTATTGGGATGGAGCTTTGTGATAATTATCGTCATGAGTTTCCTATTTGCGATCGCTATCCCAAGTTTTGGCATGATGCCGAGTGGGGTTCACGCAGGTGCATGGCGGGGAATTTATGTCCATAAAAATGTGATGGGTAAAGTGATGGTAGTCGGTGCGATAGTTTTTTGGGTTTTAGCTACAAATCCCAAAGAAAAATCGTGGCTGACTTGGCTTGATTGGATGGGGTTGGGCTTATCATTTTGTTTAATTGTACTCTCAAAATCATCGTCATCGATAATTAACGGCATCACTGTTTTTGCCCTCATACCGATCTATCATGCTTTAAGCTGGCGTTATTATGTAATGGTTCCGACCCTCATCACTGCAACTGCGATCGGTGGTAGTTTATCTTTATGGTTTAGTACAAATGCTGCAACTTTGCTAGATGGAATTGGTAAAGACGCAACACTTACTGGTCGTGCAGATATGTGGCCTTATATTATTGAGATGATCGAAAAACATCCTTGGTTAGGCTATGGATATAATGGATTTTGGGGCGATGCAGATGCTCCGAGTGCTTATGTCTGGGCTGCTGCAAAGTGGATGCCCCCAAATTCACACAATGGATTTTTAGATCTTTGGCTGGAGTTAGGTTTATTCGGTGTGGTCGTATTTACCATCGGATTTGGACAAACTATTCTGAGGACACTAGTTTGGGTACGGACGCATAAATCGAGAGAAAGTCTTTGGTTTTTACTATATTTAACCAATTTAGTACTGTCTAACTTAAGTGAGAGTTCTCTATTAAACCGTAATGACATTTTTTGGTTACTCTATGTATCCGCATCATTTTCATTAGTTATGACTGTCCCAAAGACAGCTCAAATGCCGATCCAAAGTGAAGTTTTAAGTTAAATAATGAGGCATTTAATAAATCATTTGAAGCATCGGGTTGCCCTCCTACTTCAGAAGCCCATAGTTAGAGGTAGTCTCTGGTTGTTACTTGGTAAAGGTCTACGCGTAGTTTTACAAGCCACCTACTTTGTGATGATTGCTCGCACTCTGGGGGTGAAAAATTATGGAGCCTTTGTGGGGACAACGGCATTAGTCGGTATTGTAGCTCCTTTTATTGGTTTAGGTCTTGACACTTTGCTACTGAAAAATGTGGCAAAAAATAGAGGTTTATTCAGAGAACATTGGGGAAATACCCTATTAATGATTTTTGTCAGCGGTCTAGGATTTATTGGTGTATTAGTAATTGCCTATCCAATGATCTTGCCTCGATCAATATCACCATTATTAATATTTTTAGTTGCTGTCAGCGATTTAATTTT
>JBJOOY010000043.1:0-3438 GCA_046051065.1 Cyanobacteriota bacterium | reverse complement strand
CTTGCCATTTATGTTGGTAGCGCATTCCCCCACAGGAAAACACGGGCATTTGTAGATTGGTACGTCCAAAGCGGCGGTATTGCATAGGTTAGGAAATAGGGAATAGGGAATAGAGAGTAGTAGTTTTAATTGCTGGCTGGCATCCTTACTATCCTCTCTCTGCGGTTTCTTTTGTCTCTGCGAGCTCTGCGCCCACCCCTTGATAAGCACCCATTGGTTCCTTGATAAACCGAATATATAAATGGCGGAAAGTGGATTTAATCACTCGGGGGAGGGCAAAATCGATCGGCACTAAAGCTTCAGGTAGCTTCCAATCGCTACAACTCAAATCAGCAGGACGCAGGAGGGGAAACTCAATCGATTCGAGCGCTGGAGACAGTCCTAGTCGTTGCGCCGCTGCTGCTGTTGGCACTAATTCAGCCTCGACATTTAAAATCTCCAGCATTGCCACATCGAGAGCAAATACATTCGCAGCGGCACCGAGAACGCCTAGCTCGCGGGGTTCGCCACCACTGGGACCATTTCCCTCATGTCCGATAATCCCGTCGATAATGGTCAAATTTGGGTTAATCGCGCGAGCAGTTTCGACCAACATCTCACCAAATCGATTCTCCGCTGGAGAGGCTCCGCCAACGGCACTTTTCCCTGCTTCCATGTGCCACCAGGCTTTCATCTTACCAGGCACACAGCCAAACAGATTCTTGACACCTAAAGTCATGGTCAGTTGCATGTGGGATTTGACTTTAGGTAAATTAATTACCACATCAGCCTCGATCGCTTCTTTACTCAGCAATAAATGGTTAAACTCTGCACTAGCCGTTTCATAGCGTTTGCCGTGAAACTCGACGACAGGTAAATCTAATTCTGCCATCATCGGTAAGTAACCATTGGATTTAGCGACACCCATTGCACTCCCAAATGCGGGGCTATCGCCGAAAAACGGTTTGCCACCAGCCGCAATCACTAGTTCGGCAACACACCTAACTAATTCGGGACGAGTGACGCATTCTTTGGTCGGACGGCTACCAGTTAATAGGTTAGGCTTGAGTAAAACTCGATCGCCTGGTGTAACAAAAGCACTCATCCCACCCAATGGGGCTAATACTGCTTCGATCGATTGGCGAAGTTGTTCGGCTTCATAGGATGTAGCTCTAATTAGGCTGACAGTTGGAGGCATGGGGAAATTATGAATTATGAATTAATAAGCAATCGATCCAGATCGGCTGCGATGTGCAACGACCGATCGCATTGTAACCCGCAGATTCAGCAGACGGCCAGTAGCAAGCGCTAGCTTCTGCCCAGAAAAATTGCGTTAGGATATTTAAGCCGATAATCTTCAATTGACTATCCCCTAAATTATGATCGCGACTCGGACTAAAAATTCTACCTGGATATGGCGGGGTTATGAGATTAACTATCAGGCTGAAGGGGAGACAGGAACGCCAGTATTGTTAATTCATGGATTTGGGGCTTCAGTTGGGCATTGGCGGAAAAATATTCCCGTACTGGCGCAGAGTTGTCGGTGTTATGCGATCGATCTGATTGGCTTTGGTGGTTCGGCTAAACCGACACCAGGAGCGGGAATCGAATACACGTTTGAAACTTGGGGTGAATTAGTTGCTGATTTTTGTCGGGAAGTAATTGGTGCTCCCACTATTTTAGTGGGTAACTCGATCGGCTGTATCGTCGCGCTGCAAGCTGCGGTGACAGAGCCAAGTTTGGCGATAAGTGTGGCTTTACTTAATTGCTCCTTACGGTTGCTCCACGATCGCAAACGTGAGACAATGCCTTGGTACCGTCAATGGGGTACGCCAATTCTTCAGAGTGTGTTGGGTGTAAAAGCGATCGGTGGATTATTTTTCCGCCAGTTAGCACAACGTCAAGTAGTTCGCAAAATTCTGTTACAAGCTTACTGTCGATCGACAGCAGTTACTGAAGAATTAATCGATATTTTAATGGCTCCAGCCAGCGATCCTGGTGCGGCACATGTATTTTTGACATTTACCGCCTATTCCTGGGGGCCACTACCTGAAGACCTGTTACCACAATTATCCTGCCCCGCGATCGCAATTTGGGGTGCCGCAGATCCATGGGAACCGATCGATTTAGGTCGCCAATTGATGAATGTATCTACCGTGCGGGAATTTGTCGAACTACCCAACATTGGGCACTGTCCCCAAGATGAAGCCCCCGAATTAGTCAATCCCATTCTGCAACGGTGGATTGCTACTACACATTAGCTGTTGAATTCTGCTCCGATCCCTCAATCGCCTATGACTTCTAGTCCTACCGATCGCATCCAACCAACTTTAAGTCAGATTACGATCTATCCAATTAAATCTCTGGATGGAAAAATTGTCAGTAGTGCCAAAATCTCGGCTGGTGGTGCCTTAGAATTCGATCGACGGTGGGCGATCGTGGACGATCGAGGTAAGATTGTCAATGGCAAACGCACAGCTAAAATTCATCAGTTACGCAGTTGGTTCGATTTTGGCGATGCCGCGCTTGAGTCGGACAAGCGGCTGTTAGTTACCATTCAGACTGCTGACGAGAATACTCGCCAGACTTTCTCCCTTGCCACCGAAACAACCGCACTAGCCCAATGGTTGAGTGACTTTTTTGGCTTCCCCGTCAGCCTGATTGAAAACGCGGTGAATGGCTTTCCAGACGATCCAGCAGCTTATGGCCCGACGATCGTTAGTACAGCTACCTTAGAGACAATTTGTACCTGGTTGCCAGAGTTAGATTTAGCCGAAATTCGGCGCAGATTTAGAACTAATTTAGAACTGAGTGGTGTGTCTGCTTTTTGGGAAGATTGCCTGTTTGGTGCGCCTGATGAAGTAGTTAAGTTTAAATTAGGCGATCTCCAATTCTACGGTATCAACCCTTGTCAACGTTGTCCCGTTCCCACCCGAAATTCGCTCACTGGAGAAGTTTTTCCAAAATTTCAAGAAATTTTTACCCAACAACGTCAACCAATATCTAAAAATAATAATCGAGTTAATTTGGCAAGATTTACAAATGCTGCTGGTTTCAAAAATTTCTATCGGCTAAGTACTAATACTCAAATTCCGCTGTCTGAAGCTGGTAAATTTTTGAATAGTAAGGATTTATTCGGTATCTAATCATCGTTAAGTATAGTATTATATCTTGATACTCGATCTCCTAACTCTCGATTTCTAGCTTTCAGACCTCGATCTAAAATGCATCTATGAATACAAAAATATCGTTGAGTTTTCTGGCTATTACCGGAGCATTAATGAGTGCAGAAGCCTCATATGCTCAAGCTTCACACCCGAATATCCAAAATTTAGTAACGAATAATACATTTGGCGCTGAAATGTCTGGTGTAAACAGTTCGACCAGTTTTGGCTTAGTCGATCGAGAGGCTGCTCAATTTAACGAGAACGATTCAACCGATCGGAATGAAGTAAATAG
>JBJOOY010000042.1:0-6965 GCA_046051065.1 Cyanobacteriota bacterium | reverse complement strand
ACCAAATTCTGTGATTAATTTATAATCCAGCGGAGCTAAAGCTTTGGTATAAAAATCTTTACTATTCTCAAAATTGCTAACATTTATGCCTGTATGGTCAATCATAATTTTTGTTAGTTATTAGACTTGAATACCGATCTCAATCCATTGTAGCCTTTCCTACTTTCGGGGTAACAATCGGGACACCAGTTGCTGGATTGAAGAATGGGTTTTGCTTGTAGCTGCCATCAAGCCGAGATCGAAAAACCATACCCATCACCCGCAAGGTTCCTGCTAAGAACCCCGTCGATTTTGGCTTATGTTCCCCAATCGCGGATTGAGTACTGACGTGCATCCGAATCGTTCCAAATGTTTCATCTAACGAGGCTTGCTCTGCACTCAAACAATTGTGGATTAAACCAATGAAGGGCAGTTTGAAATTGGGAGAAGTGTTTCCAATGGGAGTATTACAACAAGCAGCATACCACCGCAGAGGGCCATTCTCAGTCAGACGGATGCAGGCTAGATTTTCAGTGCCTTCGAGAAAAGTCACATGTTTAGGAATAGTCTGAATGATGCTAGTCCCACCAAGTTCATCGAGGATGTCATCCTCTCGCTTTAGAAAATGGGCAAAGGCTTGGCAATCTTTACAGTAGCATACACACCGATTGATGTCTTTAGTGCGATTCTCCTGGGGAGAGGCTACGCCAACGAGTGTGCCTGTTAATTTGCCACAATTACAACGGAGTGGGTGAGTCATTGTTTTCGGCTCCTGTGTTCGGTATTACTGTCAACATTCGATTGGACGCAACGACTGGCTTAATGAAAAATACAACTCGTTCTACTTCTCGAAATTCAACTTTTGCATTAACCTTGATTAGACATTTGCGAACTCCTAATTGTGAAATTATTTCACTATCGATCGATCCGATTGACATCAATTTATTCGCTCTGAATAAATACCAGTAGATCGCGATTCAATTGCTCTTTGTGGGTGACAAATAAACCATGAGCTGCACCTTCATAGATTTTGAACTGGCTACTCGGTATTGCCTGCGCTGTCTTTTGTCCAGTAATAGAGATCGGATGGTTGAGATCTCGATCGCCATGAATGATTAATGTGGGTATGGTAAAAGCACTTAGATCCGATCGAAAATCAGTCAGATAAAAAGCACGCACCATTTCGATCGTGGCTTTGGGGGACGCTTGGAGAGCAAGGTCGATTCCCCATTGCATCAGTTCCGGTGAAATAGAAACTGTTGGTAATCCCAATCCGAAAAAACTAGGTGCACTAGCCGTTAAATATTGGGGTCGATCGAATTCTAATGCCTTAATCATGGTATCAAAGATGCTTTGGTCTATCCCCTCTGGATTGTCATCTGTTTTCAGAATAAAGGGCGTAATCGTGTTAATTAATATTGTTTTAGCAACGCGATCTGTACCATGCCGCGATAAATAACGAGCCACATCGCCACCCCCTGCTGAAAAGCCAACCAGAATCACATCTTCAAGATCGAGTTGTTCGATTAGATCTGCCAAATCGTCAGCAAATGTATCGAAATCATAGCCAAAACTTGGCTGTTCGGAACGACCACAACCTCTTTTATCATAAGCAATGCAGCGCAATCCCCGATTCTCTTCCAGAGAGGCTACGCCAACGGATAAAGCGAGCATTTGATACTCCCACATTGCTGCCCCCAATCCCCATCCATGCACGAAAACCACTGGCTTACCTGTGCCCCAGTCTTGATAAAATAGCCGTGTACCGTCATGGGTTTCAATGAACGATCGAGCAAATGAGTTTTGGGTCGGTAGTGTAGCTGAGATATTGGTTAACTTATTCATGTTTTTTGACCTCGATCGTCTGTCGTGATTTTGTCAAATGGGGATAATTAAAGCAATTACTTGTGAGGTAACCAAAGTCGTCATTTTTACTCGCGATCGCCGTAAGATCCATCTGTATTATTTAGGTGGTGGGAAACTTGGCAAACTTAGGCAAATCTGGATTCATGAAATCCCACGGTTGAGCACTAGCAATTTTGATTTGCGGTGCATGATGACTCTCTCAGATACTGGCAATCCGGCTTCTAACTCCTTGAGTCTAATCTGTTGAAAACCAGTAGTCAGTTCGGCTTCTTCAATAGGGTGAAATCCCAGTTTTGAATAAAAAGGGGCATTCCAGGGCAGATCTCGAAAAGTTGATAGCGAGACGATGCGATAGCCTTGCTGTTGTGCCCAAGCACAAACCGCATTTACTAATGCCGAACCAATTCCTCTGCGTCCATGTTCGGGTTTAACATCGATTTGTTGGAGGTAGAGAGTCTCATCCACCTCGCGCGCAACAGCATACCCAACTACTGAATCCTGACAATCCACAGCCACCCATACTCGTCTGGCGTAGAACTGTTGCCGCACAAAATCTAGCGATAGTGACTCGTCATTCACTAAAAAAGCATAAGGCGTATCGAGAAACAGAGCGGCAGCGGAATTTTCGATGTGAGATAGCAGTGGTAATTCTTCAAATCGAGCAGGACGAATCTGATACTTTGATTCAATAACTGTCATGAGGGGTCGATCGATATTCATTGAAAATATCCCTTTGTAGATCGTGGATAAATTGTTGCCATCCCTTGCGGTTCGTGGATATATTTACCAATATATGAAGGTTGATAAATCTCGTTGTACAGACATAAACTGTGAGGATTTTTGGTGACAAACTGCATCATATGTTGATGCCATTTACTTCTAAAAAATTCTTTGAGGCTCTGTTCCGATCGCCAATAACTAACCATCATTACTTCCGTTGGGCTACAAATTCCAGCTTTGACCTGCACGCAGCCCTCCGCCTGAGTCGTCACCCGATTAATCCAAAAAAGATTTTTCCACAACCACAAAAAGCCCGTAAAATCGCGTGTCAAAAAGCCATTGACAAAAGCGACTGACTCAGCTCGTTCGGGAAGCTCGATTTGATAAATGGGATAATGCACGATCGATCTCCATCGATTATTTTGATGCCAATAGATCGATTATGGCGCAGTCCGAGCGACAATGATTGTAAAAAATTGACCTTAATCGAGCAGCACCACATGGCAAGGATGAAAGCCGCGTTGTGCCAGATATTCAGTGGGCGTACAATTGGCAAACAGCCGAAAATCGTGAATGAAATGTGCTTGGTCGAAATAACCACAGGTAATTGCAATATCTGCCCAATCAATCCGATCTTTACCTGATACGAGGTCGAGAACTCGACTATGAGGATCGAACAGCGGAATGAGATCGTCTTGTAAATTGATGACCAATTCCATCGAACCGATCGGTAATAAGCACGATTGCGTTTGGGGTAAGTTATCGCCCTCCCGCATCCATAAAACTTCAACAAACTGTGACAGTGGCAATTGGGGTTGATATGTCTGGTAAATCATGGATTGGACGGCACCTCGCTTTCATCGAATGGTCGGGTGTTGCTCAGTCTGCTGCTGCAAAATGCGCCATCTGGTCTGCATGTGCCTTCACGAACGACGGGCGGGCAGTGGCACGCGCAACATAGTCACGACAGGCGGGATACGCTGTCAGCCCGTCGAATCTATTGACAAGGCGCAGCACATCTGCCATGAGAATGTCGGCAACAGAGAAGGTTCCGGCCAACCATTCGCGTCCTGCCAACACCGTCTCCATCTGCGGCAACCGCGACTTCATCAGGAAGTCGTCAAAAAACTTCCGCATCGGCGTTTCGTCGGCGTTACCGGAAAACTTGAAGAAAGACCAAGGCTGGCTAGCCGCCTCGACCGAAGCTAGGGCAGCGAACAGCCATTGAATAACTTCGCTCCGACCATGCAGATTGACTGGCATCAGCACTTCACTTCGCTCGCCTAGATGAAGCAAGATCGCGCCACTCTCGAAGATCGAGAGATCTCCATCAGTTAACCACGGCACTTGACCAAAGGGTTGGTGCAAAAAATGCTCGGCATCCCGATCTCGAAATGGCACGCTATCTACACGGTAGGGCAATCCAGCCTCTTCCAGTGCCCAACGCACACGGATGTCACGCACATAGCCGCGCGGAGGTTCGGGAACCCAATCGAAAGTGGTGAGAATCAGATCGGTCATTCAGTGCCTCCTTACTCTCGAACAATTGTATGCTGTGCCTTCCAACTTGCAATTAGATCCGCTCTCACTCCATCGCTGTTGGGGGCATGTGAAGTCCGATCGTATTTCCTTCTGTATCGACAACCAAAGCCATGAAACCGTATTGGCCGATTGACATTTTGGGCTTGTGGATTTTCCCGCCAGCGTTGACAACGCGATCCGACTCTACAGCGACCTCATCGCAATGGAAGTACGGTATCATGCCGCTTCCGCCAGATTCAACCCCGTCCATCTTAACCAATGCACCAGAAGCACCTATCGTATCCATCGTCATTGGGAATGCCCACATTTCGAGATCGGGACTTTCCAGCTTCTCTAGCTTCACCTCGAACACAGACTCGTAAAACCGTTTTGCACGATCCATATCCTGGACGTTAATCTCGCACCAAACAATGGGATTGGGTTTCATAATGTAGCTCCTGTTTAATTGTGCAGTGATGGGATTGGTTTGTGGCCAAACCTATGCTCTACTAAATAGTCGAATAAAGGTTCGCGCGATCGACACATCATGGACTATTGCTGGTTGTAAGCTTGCCGTAAGCGATCGACATCAATCTTGCTCATCGTAAACATAGCTTGCATTACCCGCGTCGCTTTGTTGGCATCTTTGTCCTTGAGCATTTCCGTAAGTGCTCGCGGCACGATTTGCCAAGACAGACCGAACTTGTCTTTTAACCAGCCACATTGACTTTCACTTCCCCCTGCGGACAGTTTGCTCCACAATGCGTCAACTTCTTCCTGCGTTTCGCAGTCTACACTGAGAGAAATAGCCTCAGTGAATGGGAATTGCGATCCACCATTGAGTGCTTGAAACTTCTGCCCTTCAATTTCAAAGAGTAGAGTAAGCACTTTACCTTTGTGTTCGGGCACTGCATCGCCGTAGTGCGAAATCTCTAAAATCTTGCTGTTCTTAAAAATGCTCAGGTAGTAATTGATAGCTTCTTCGGCATTAAAGTTAAACCAAAGACATGGCACGATCTTTTGTGTGGTTGTCATGATGTTTCTCCGATTGGATTTAACGAGAAAGTAGGAAACGTTTAAGCTTGGTTAACTGCGCTGGGTTCCATGAAAAAGATTTCCCAAATGTGACCGTCTAAATCTTGAAATCCATGTTGGTACATAAAACCCATGTCGTTTGGTTCTTTATAGGTAGTGCCACCTGCCGCGATCGCCTTGGCAACCATTTCATCAACTGCCGCTCGACTCTCAAAAGATAAAGCGACAAGTACTTCTGCACTTTTGGATGTGTCACAAATCTCTTTGGGCGTGAAGGTTTTGAAAAATTTCTCAACAAGCAGCATCACAAATATGTTTTCACTCACAATCATGCAAGTGGCATTCTCGTCAGTAAATTTGGGGTTAAACTCATAGCCGAGTTTCGTAAAAAACTCTACTGATTTGTTGAGATCTTTAACCGGAAGGTTTACGAAAATTTGAGTAGACATATTATTTTCTCCTTTGTCTCAAGTTGACATTTAAATCATTGCTCTACTACTTAGTCGAATGGGGATACACTAGATCGACAGGTTGAGCCTATTTTTGCTAAAAAAGTTCGCAATCACTTGTCTGATGGCTTCCCAGTCAGTTCGACGATCGGACGAATTTCAACGGTGCCTTTATGAGCCGATGGAATGCGTTCGGCGATCGCGATTGCTTCATCCAGATCCTTCGCGTCGATTAAAAAGTATCCACCAAGTTGTTCGCGAGTTTCGGCAAATGGCCCATCTGTCACCAATTTTTTGCCGTCGCGCACCCGCACGCTAGTTGCCATTGCAACGGAATGGAGTGGCGCAGCACCTAGATATTGACCCTTGGCATGTAGTTCTTGAGTCAACTGCACGGAATCCGTATAACATTGCTCCATCTCATTCTGCGTCCAGGCATTTTCATCACTGTAAATCAGCAACATGTATTTCATGTTTTCCTTCCTGTCGTAGTTGCTTTCATTAAATAGTCGTTTGGTAAGACTCTCGATCGACAGATCCTCAAAATTTCTTTTAGCCCAACTCCCGCAGGCGTTTTTGGAGAAACCGTCGTTCTGGTTCTTGCTTCACCAGAGCTAGAGCCTGTTGATAGGCTGCTCTAGCATCATCAAATCTGCCCAATCTTCTACAGAAATCGGCTCTTGCTGCGTGCGCCAGATGATAGTCAGCTAGATCGCCCCGCGCTAAAATGTCATCAATTTGCTGCAACCCCGCTAAAAATCCATCCCGCATCGCCACAGCTACCGCCCGATTCAATTCCACGATCGGCGATCCATCGGCTTGGAGTAACAGATCGTACAAAGCTACAATCTGCGCCCAGTCAGTTTTATCGGCACTTGGAGCCTCAGCATGTACCGCCGCGATCGCGGCTTGAAGCGTATACGAACCGATCTGTGATGATGATAGCGATCGATTTACCAGTGCTATGCCTTCAGCAATCTGCGATTGGTTCCAGCGCGATCGATCTTGGTCTTCCAGTAGAATGATATCGCCTGTGGATGAAGTTCGGGCAGTGCGTCGCGATTCTTGCAGCAGCATCAGGGCGAGGAGTCCAATCGCTTCGGTATCTGGTAACAGTTCTAGCACTAACCGTCCTAACCGAATCGCTTCGTCTGCAAGATCCGATCGTGTTAGCGACAGCCCAGAGGAAGCCGCGTATCCCTCGTTAAACACTAAATAGATCGTTTGGAGTACTGTGTCCAATCGATCGGGCAAATCTGGCAGCGACGGCACCTGATAAGGAATATTTGCGGTGCGGATCTTGGTCTTCGCCCGCACGATCCGCTGTGCCAATGTAGCAGGAGCGATCAAAAAAGCACTGGCAATTTCTTCAGTCGTGAGTCCGCAGACTTCCCG
>JBJOOY010000041.1:0-8330 GCA_046051065.1 Cyanobacteriota bacterium | reverse complement strand
TTCTGACGCAGTTGGTTGATGAAAACAACCGTACAGCCAGATTTAGCAATACTACCAGTGATTTTTCGCAATGCTTGGCTCATCAATCGTGCTTGTAAACCCATGTGAGAGTCGCCCATATCTCCTTCGATTTCGGCGCGAGGGACTAATGCAGCTACTGAGTCAATTACCACAATATCGACAGCAGCAGAACGGACTAATTGATCGACAATTTCTAAAGCAGCTTCACCAGAGTCGGGCTGGGAGACAAGCAGATTATCGATATCTACACCCAATGCAGCAGCATAAGTAGGATCGAGCGCATGCTCTGCATCAACGAAGGCGGCGACTCCTCCAGCTTTTTGAATTTCGGAGATTGCATGGAGGGCAAGGGTAGTTTTTCCCGAACTTTCTGGGCCATAAATTTCAATGACTCTTCCTTTGGGTAAACCCCCACCCAAGGCAATATCTAGAGTCATCGCTCCACTGGAAATGGTTTCTACCCGCATCCGAGTAGCATCACCAAGACGCATAATCGCCCCTTTCCCAAAAGATTTCTCAATCTGGTTCAGGACTGAGTTGAGGGCTTTCTGTCTATCTGGGCTATTTGTGATTTGGGTTGCCATTAAATGCCTCTATGAACAAGGGGAAAGTGAAATCGACTTGCCTTAGTTTAACAACCAAAAGCTTAGTGCATAAATACTATTATACTGTCGATCGAGCCTAAAAGTCAAAGTTTATGGCGCAGTAGATTTAGATATTTTAGTTAAAGTACCCATCTTAGCTGGAGTTGTTCGTTATGGGGTGGGATGTCCTGCTTACTCCTTTAATTTTCTCTCTAGCGATCTAGCTCTACGATCGTACAGTCCATATTGCCTAATTGGCGATCGAAAAGTAACTACCAACTCTCGATCGTTGGCCACTCGCCACTAGCGCCTAATTATAAATTTTTACATTAAGAATTGTAAAAAGAACTAAAATAGAGAATACATAACAACACTCTATTTTAAATACCATGTCTCACTCTCAACCATCTGAGCAAGAACTGCTCCAAAATATACTCCAGCCTTTACTTGTAGACTTTGATTACTGGTTCGGTCGAT
The DNA here is from genome assembly GCA_046051065.1 of Cyanobacteriota bacterium. GTDB lineage: Bacteria > Cyanobacteriota > Cyanobacteriia > Cyanobacteriales > Chamaesiphonaceae > Chamaesiphon. The sequence goes on along the minus strand of JBJOOY010000041.1, from coordinate 7,248 downwards.
CGACAGAATTACTAGAAAGAGAGCAGATTGCTTTTTTAACTCCCTTCGCACAAGATGACCTGTTAAATCGAGTCAAACAAGCACAGCAAGAGGTTAATATTGCTAAAATGCTATTTCAGGCAGTAGGCGGTCAAGCAGGGATCGAACCCAGTCAGATGGTTGCTTGGCACAAAATCGTGACAGAATGCTGGCAGATATCCATGCAATTAAGACAGTCGCAACAGTCTAAGATAGAAGAATAATTATATTCTGGTGTTCCCAAATTTCTCATTAAAGGTAAGTTACAATTTAATACCTTGTAATTTGCGAACTGAATCGCAGTATCGTCTAGATCGATACCACTGCTTTTACCAGATGTTGATGTTTTTACCCCAGCAACTAGATCCACTTTAAGATATATCTACTCTAATCTTTCCGACCTTCCACTTATTATTTCTATCCCTTGCCTGTTGTACAGGTCAACGCCATGTTACAAATAATTTATTTAATCGCATTCACTATTTTGGCATTTTTAGCGATCGGTAATCTGATTCGCAGTTTAATTGGCTTTAGCATGGATGCATCCCAGCCAAGATCGAGTGCCAACCCCAATGCTCAGGGTTATCGTTATCATGCTGGGGCAGTACCTCACCCCGAATTACTAGATGAAATGGGTAATGTCACTAACGAACCATTACTAATTATGAAGTCGATTAGTGTCGAAGATGCTCGTGCTAGCTTGGATGCAATATATCATAGTGATTCACCCCGTCCTGCTGAAGGTGAAAATTAATTTTCACCTAGCACAAACTTAAATGATCAAAACTGCGCGTACGATAACTTGGCTGCTGATTCTGACGATCTCAGTTAGCTTAGGAGCTTGTCGCCTTCCCAATCTTTTCCCGCCAGGGGATACCAAGGGCAATATCAATCTTTTGATGGGCAATCCGTCTCAAGCTAGCAGTTCTCCTAGTAATTCGGAGAACTACCTAATTACACGTCCGCAGTATGCGCTCTCCTATTCTAGAAGTAAAGGTATACCTAATTGGGTGTCGTGGGAACTTAATGCCTCTTGGCTAGGAAATGCTCACAGAGTTGGCAAATTTGCGCCCGATCGCGAGCTACGAGCAGATTGGGATCCAGTCAAGCCGTCGGATTATACTGGTAGCGGTTTCGATCGCGGTCATATGACGAATTCAGAAGATCGCAGTCGATCTCCTGAGGATAATATTCAAACTTTTTTAATGACAAATATTATCCCCCAAGCACCCGATAATAATCAGGGAGTATGGGTGCAATTAGAAAACTACTCCCGCGAATTAGTCAGATCTGGCAAGGAATTATTTATTATTTCTGGCGGACACGGACAGGGTGGCATCGGATCGAAGGGGCCAAAAGCGACTATAGGGAAAGGAAAAGTGGTCGTACCAGCCGTAACGTGGAAAGTGATTTTAGTACTAGATCGGCCCAATTCTGGCGTAGCTGGAGTGAATAAAAATACGCGAACGATCGCGGTAATTATTCCGAATAAGCAGGGAGTTAAATTCGATGATTGGCAACAGTATCGCACTTCAGTTAAAGAAGTGGAAAAATTAACTGGCTATAAGTTTTTTACCAGTGTACCTGCCGATGTTCGCGAAGTAATAGATGCTAAGGTAGATTCGGCTCAATAACAGTGCAATTACACCAAATAATCCGGTCGCAATTGTAGCTTTAGACTTCATTCACTGTTCACTCTCTTGATTCGCTGTTCACTAGACAATTAGTTCTAACTTGCTCGACTAAATCGCTGAGCGAGTCCCAATCGATGCGATAACTGAGTGGATGCGCGATCAATCTCGCACTACTGTAAAATAAAGTCTCAATCTCAACTAAGCCATTCTCCTGAAGCGTTTTACCTGTAGACACTAAATCGACAATCGCTTCTGACATCCCTGTAATTGGGCCTAATTCTACCGAACCATAAAGTGGCACAATTTCAACAGGTAAATCGATACTATCGAAGTATTCTCTAGCGCAGTGAACGAATTTAGAAGCAACTCTACCATGTGCGGGTAGATCCAATGTATTTCGATATGGACTATCAGCTTTGACAGCTACCGACAAACGACAGGTACCAAATTTAAGATCTACTAACTGGGCAACTTGGGGACTTTTTTCCCGTAAGACATCATATCCAGCAATACCGAGTTGTGCCTGTCCGTATTCTACATAAACAGGGACATCATGAGTGCGGACGAGTAAGGCTTTAGCGCGATTAGTTGGATCTATAATTTGGAGTTGGCGATTGTTAGGATCTAAGAAGGCACTAAAGTCTAAACCAACAGATTGAAACAGACAGATACAATCTTTGAGTAAACCACCTTTTGGCAAGGCTACAGTTATCATATAAATTATGAACTATGAGTTGTAAAATACAATAATCTCGATTTTTTGTAGAGATATTCTGCTAGAAAGATTTTAAGTTAAAATAATCTTTATCGATCGTAGCATTAATTAGTCGTGAAAAATAGGATCTAACGATCGACTAATTTATAACTCATAATTCATAACTCCCTACTTTGCTGTTGTTGAATTCGCTCGATCGTCCCGAGTGGAATTGAAGCGATTAACTTGCGAGTATACTCAGTTTTTGGCGATCGATAGATCGTACGCGCATCGTCGATTTCTTCGATCTTACCTTGATTCATGACCATAATCCGATCGCTCATAAACTTGACAACGCTCAAGTCATGAGAGATGAAAATATATGTAAGTTTAAATTCACTTTGTAATTCTTTGAGCAGGTTTAATACTTGTGCCTGGACTGAAACATCCAGTGCAGAAACAGATTCATCGCAGATAATAAACTTAGGATTGAGTGCTAAGGCACGAGCGATACATACTCGTTGGCGTTGACCACCAGAAAGTTGATGGGGATAAGATTTGAGATAATCTAGACTTAAGCCGACACGTTTTAATAAATATTCAGCGCGTTCTTGTCGTTGCGATTTACTTTTAATAGTACGATGAATTACTAATGGTTCAATAATTAAATCGTAGATATTCATGCGCGGGTTGAGAGCACCAAAAGGGTTTTGAAAAACAATTTGTAATTCTCGGCGCAAGATTTGCATCTGCTTACCATGCAATCTAGTAAGATTTTTACCTTGAAATTTGATCGATCCTTGTTGAGGTTCGATTAACCGAATAATTGTTCGTGCTAGCGTACTTTTACCACAACCAGATTCACCAACTAACCCAAGTGTTTCCCCTGGATAAACATCGAAAGAAATATCATTTACTGCCCAGGTATATTGTTGTTTCTCTTTACCAAACATGCCTTGAGCAGGGAACCCGACTTTTAAGCTACGAACTGATAATAATGCTTCTGGATGACTACTAGTAATCGGTAGCTGAATTTTTTGACAATCGGGTAAATCTTGGTTAACTAATAACTCGCTTTCAGGTTTCTCAACTATTTCAATCTCACTATTTGGCAAGACTCGTTCGTCCATAAAGTCTTTAATAGTTGGCAAAATCTTTAACTCGAGATCGAGTCTCGGACGACAAGCTAGTAAACTTTTAGTATAGGGATGTACGGGATTTTGGAATAGTTCTAAAATTGGTTTGCATTCGACTATTTTTCCTTTGTACATTACCGCCACAACATCGGCAATTTCGGCAATAATTCCCAAGTCGTGGGTAATAAATATCATCGCCATTTCTCGCTTGTCGCGTAACTCTTGCAGGAGTTCTAAAATCGTTGCTTGAACGGTAACATCTAACGCCGTTGTGGGTTCATCAGCAATTAACAATCCAGGATTACAAGAAATTGCCATTGCGATCGTCACCCGTTGCAATTGTCCGCCAGAAAGTTGATGAGGATAACGGTCTAACCAGGCTAATTTTTGCTGATTAATCGCATCATTCAGCTCGCGATCGATCCGCACAGTGAAACTATCTTGAATTCGATCTCTATTTTTCGAGTTAATACTTTCTAAATATTGCTCCCGTAATAACTCGTCGCTGGGCACTAATTTAACTTCTTGTAACAGATAAATTGCTTTGCGTCTTGCTTCAGCCAGAGATACCGACTGATGTTGTAAAATTGCTTCTGTGAGTTGATAGCCGATCGTAAATACTGGATTGAGCGAACTCATTGGCTCTTGAAAAATCATCGCCATCTGTTCGCCCCGATAGCTCGGCAATTGTGATGGTGATAATGTCAGTAAGTCTATTGGCGAACTTTGTGCCCATCCCGACTCGTTATCTGCACCTAATTCGGAGTTACCGCCCTGAAACCAAACCTCGCCTTGAGTAACTTTGCCAGGATTAGGCAGTAACCCCATCACTGCTAGCGAAGTAATCGATTTGCCCGAACCCGACTCGCCCACAATTCCTAATGTTTGTCCCCGCCGCAGTGTAAAGGAAACACCATCGATGACTGGTTGCTTGACACCTGGAAATTCTACTCGTAAATTACGCACATCAAGAACAGCATGGCGATCGGACATAGGTAAAATGGGGTTGAGGACAGGTGGAACTCGGACATTTCGATCTTATCTATCATACGATTTCTCGATCGATATTAGCGATAATGATATAATTTACAAGAGATTTTAAATAATATTCAACCTCAAGTTGTCATTGCGGTATTGTCAGCTTGGACATTGCTCGAACTGTTCGTTTCCAAGCAACTCTGGGGACAACGAATCTTGCAGGTAATCCAATTAGTGTTTAGTCCTCTAGTCGGTGCTGTGATGGCGATGGCGGTAGCTCGCATTATGCATATTCAACCACCCCAACTGATTTGGATTTTAGGGGTAGTAGGTGGCTTAATCGCCCTAGTTTTGCAACTGGTACAAGTGGGTTGGTTTTATCGGCTCAAAGGATTGCCGCTTTGGGCGATGCTGTTGGAAGATATTTTATGTGTTTTATTAGTGCTATTTGCTTTCAAAACACCTAATGCTGGTGGCTTAATTGCTTTACTGTTACTGTGGTTGGCGGTTCGGAGTGCCCGAAGTTGGTATCAATGGTACAGAGGTGGAAGTAAAGTTCAAAATAACGATATTAGCAGCTAAAAAGTGAACTATCGATCGCTAGAAATGAGCTCACATCTTGGTGAATAAGGTGCGAGCTCATTTTTCGATCGCGCTACAATTCAACTTTTCCAGTAGCGATCGAATCCTTAAATCTTAACTCGCCTCCCTCCAGTAATTTTCACTTTAACCAAAAATATTAGTGCTTACATTTTGCATGTGGCTCGGAAAAGCTGATTGAGTATATATATTTATCCAACGTATGAAATAGTTCCATCATTGCCGAGAACTAACTCTTTAGTATGAACTTTTGTATCAACAAAAATATTCAGCGAAATGTTTGCTGTGGATGGCTTAGATGCTTAACGTCAATTTATTTACGGTAAATAATCGATCGAATCATTCAACTTGTTAATTCTTTGAATGAGACTGGGCAGTATAAATTAGGACTTAAGACAGTGGCAGAATAAGTCACTAGGGGAACATGGTTTTCAGACATTCGACCCGATTTAATTGCGATCAAGTCTGAAATAAAGTAGTTTCGCCAACGAATTTAGTGACTTTCGATAATGTTTGAGTCCCATCAGTTACAGACCGAGTTAATACCCCGATCACCTTTACCAATAAATAAATATGGCAGTTCCAGTACTTACAGAATTAGGCATAGATCTAGAAGTCCTCGATTTAATCAATCAAGAGCGTGCGAAAGTTGGAGTTCCTCAACTCACCAAAAGTGAGACAATCGATGATGCTTCCGATCGCCATGCGCTAGATATGGCCACTAATAATAATTTTAGCGAAACAGGCACTGATGGCAGCACTGTTGCTAGTCGAATTCAAGATGCTGGCTATCCTTTTAGTAATGTCAATGAAGCGATCGCTTTTGGCCCGGCGACTCCTGCTGATGTTGTTGCACAGTGGATCAATGACCCCACTCAACGCAATATACTACTCGATCCCACATTTACAGAGACAGCACTAGGAGTCGTTGCTAATACAGATGGCAACATTTACTGGGCGGAGACTTTTGGCGGCCCTGATGTAGCACCTGCACCTGTAACTCCGATGACTGCAAGCGCAGATCCTCTGCCTGTAGATCCAATGGTAGCAGTAGATCCTACTCCTGCACCTGTAGATCCAATGCTGGCAGTAGATCCAATGGTGGCAGTAGATCCCATCATGACGGCAACAGCAGATCCCATCACTGCACCTGCCAACGATCCGACAATGAATGTAGATATTACAGGTGGCGTTACCACAGTTGGTAACCCAACAGATCTTCAGCCATCTCCAGATCCAGTTGTCGAGCCAGTTGTCGCTCCCAACCCAATCATCATGCAAATGGCTTCTGTGCCACAGGATACGAACAACTCTAACTCCGATCCAATCTATAGTGGCCAAGGCAACCACTCTCGTCGTCACCAATCTCACGATCGAATGGGCGCTCCTAGCGATCCCATGGGTAATTCAGACATGATGAGTGCTCCTAGCCGTAACATGGGACGTCATCATTAGAGTTGTCTGGGTCGATTTACACTGCGCTGAACGATCGATCCCAGATCCAGCAACAGAATAATTCATTAGGGGAACATGGTTTTCAGACATTCGACCCGACTTAATTGCGATCGATTTCGATCTAATAGCTTGAGTTCGAGTCTGAACTAAAATAGTTCCCCTAACGAATTTAGTGACTTTCGATAATGTTTGAATCGCATCAATTACAGACCGAGTTAATACCCCGATTACCTTTACCAATAAATCACTATGGCATTTCCATATCCAGTACTGACAGAATTAGGCATAGATGACGAAGTCCTCGATTTAATCAATCAAGAGCGTGCGAAAGTTGGAGTTCCTCAACTCGCTGATAGCGAGACAATCGATGAGGCTGCCGATCTCCATGCGCTAGATATGGCTACTAATAACAATTTTAGCGAAACAGGGACTGATGGCAGCACTGTTGCTAGTCGAACGAACTTTTTTGGCTATCCGTTTAGTAATGTAGGTGAAGCGATCGCTTTTGGCCCAGCGACTGCCGCCGAGGTGGTTGCACAGTGGCTGAATGACCCCGTTCAACGTAATACACTGCTCGATCCGACATTTACAGAAGCCGGACTGGGAGTCGTTTCTAACACAGATGGGACTATATACTGGGCTGAGACTTTTGGCGGCCCTGATGTAGCACCTGCACCTGTCACGGCAGATACTCTGCCTGTAGATCCAATGGTAGCAGTAGATCCTACTCCTG
>JBJOOY010000040.1:0-5306 GCA_046051065.1 Cyanobacteriota bacterium | reverse complement strand
AGTCACACTACCAATCTCGATCGCGGACTCACTCATATTGCGCTCCCCGTCTTGGATGTCGAGCGGAGTAGCGAATTTTATGCCAAGTATGCCGGAATGCAAATCGTCCATCGGCGCATCGATGCCGAAACCGGAGTGGCGGTAGTCTGGCTGTCAGATCTCACTCGTCCGTTTGTACTCGTGTTGATTCAAAAAGAGACAGTACATCCCGTATTGTCGCCGTTGGCACATCTAGGAGTCGGCTGCAACAGCCACGCAGAGATGGATGCGTTGTGTGATGCCGCACGTCGTGCTGGAGTATTGTTGCAAGAGCCAAAGGATTCCGGGTATCCGATCGGTTATTGGGCATTCTTACGCGATCCTGACGGTCATACACTCGAACTTTCCTATGGGCAAGAAATTGGCTTGACTGTTGATGGCGCGATCGATCGGGATGATAATAATTCATCGATCGGTCAACCGAGTGCGATCGAAGGTTGCGAAGAAAAACTGCGCCAAGCCATGCTCGATAGTGACGTGCTGGTGTTGGATGAATTAATTGCTGACGACCTAGTTTTTACCGCACCACATACAGGGCATGTAGTTGATAAGCAAACCGATCTAACCGCACACCGCACAGGCACGATCGACTTCACCCAGATCGATATCCTCGATCGGCAAGTACAGCATTACGATAACTGTGCGGTAGTTGCCGTCAAAACCGAACTCGCAGGGCGGCAAAATGGGCAAGCCTTTACTGGTACCTATTGCTATACACGCGTTTGGGTCAAACTTCAGGATCGATGGCAAATTGGTGGGGGACATGTTAGTGAAGTTACATCCGGTTGACGCGAGAAATTTACAGCAAGATTATGGAATTGTGACGTACCCAAATGCCGATCGATCGAGGCGACGAAGATCACTCGATTAGGATATTATTAATGCATCTCCTACAAACTACATTCAGATGTCATCTAAAATCTCACTGTGGACGGGACTACTCGGCATTGGTGCCACAATTGCCCTCGTTCAACCAATTGTTAAAGCAGCACCTATTCCCGCAAATACTGCACCTAAAGCCGATGATTACTTCGCACTAGTGGCACAGAAGTATAAAAAACAAGACTATCAGGACAGTTTAGCCGATTTGAATCGCGCGATTTCGCTCGCACCCAAAGATGCTAATGCTTACCTCGGTCGCGGTGGTCTCAAGCACTATCACTTAAACGATCGATCTGGTGGAGTTGCTGACATTCAAAAAGCAGCCAGATTATATCAACAACAAGGTAACACCGAATTTTATCAGAAAACGATCGACATCTTAAAGAAAATTGAGGGTTAGAATAGCCAGCCGATTGTGACTAAACCCAATAATGCCGAAGGTTATTATCGCCTTGGCACTAATAACGCAGACGCAGGTAATTATCGCCAAGCAATAGTTGATTTTAGTCGATCGATCTCGCTTGACCCCAACGATGCTTTTGCTTACTACAATCGCGGTTTAGTCAAAGCTAAATCGCAAGATCTTAAAGGCGCGATCTCAGATATGCAACAGGCAACCAGACTATATCAACAGCAGGGCAAACTACAAGCAGCTAAAGATGCGATCGCCCAAATCAAACGGTGGAGACAGGCGCAGAATAATTCGGGATTTTAGCCAGATCATAGTAGAGCGGTCGTTTACAATTCGATCGAACTTATGTAATACATTTATGCGATCCTACTTTTGCCGAGATTGCAATGCGATAACTTGTTCGATCGACCCTGGTATAAGCGTAGAGACGATCAAGATGTTAAGATTATCAATCTTCAACAGGCTTCAAAAGCTGCCAGATTTTTTTATCAATTTCCGCCAAGATTTCTGGTTCCAACTGACCAATTTTTTTCACAATCCGTCGTCTGTCTATAGCTCGTAGCTGAAACACCATCGCCACCGAGGGTAAATTCAAACCATTCAACTCCGATGGCTGAACTCCTACCGTAAAAGCAAAGCGTAGTGCTCCCAAAGAAGATGTGACTGGAATTACCATCAGCATTGGCGATTGCTCATCATCGGCTTGTACCGCAATTGCTGGCCGAGTTCCCTTTTCCTCTCGCTTGTCAGATTCTGGCAAAGTTACCAGCAAAATATCGCCTCTAGCCATTTTTCAGATTCTCAGACACCAGCATTTCTTCGATCTGATCGCCATCTTCATCACTAGCAGCTTCCCATCTATCGAACTCATCATACAGCACTTCATTTTCTGGCTCTAACGACTCTTGACGATCGGTAGCAGAGCCAAGAATCATCCAGACTTCTTGCAATACCGATTCAGAAGCATATGGAAGCTTCTGGCTAATTTGTTCTAATAGAGTAGGCACGATCTTTATGTCATATTTTGCTAGCGATCTGAAGTCTATTTTATCTCGATCGAAACAACCATGTCACCTACTTCTGCTGCGATTGGAGATTTTGGACTTGTTCGATCGAAACCGAATTATTTAAACCGCAACCATACAAGGCGGTGCGGGATCGAAGCGTAACACCATTAATTGATGAGCGCGCAATCCAATTGATTCATAAGTACGCCCCTGTCGTTGGCAAAGCCTCTCGGGACGAGAATCGCTAAACTCAACCTTAAACTTGGAGTTTAGACTAATGTCATAGATAGTAAGATTTTCGCAACTACTCTCGATAAAATACACTACTGGCAGTGTGATTTTCGATTTAGTCTAAACTCCAGCCAAACGCTTCCCCAGAAGCTAAAATCTCTACCACAGTGCCAACCTGACCTTGACATAGGTTGTATTCAGGCAGATTTACAGTCAATACCACGACATCCAAAAGATTAATGCTCATCATATCCTCCGCGATTTATAAAGGGCAACATAATCTACAGCAGGGCAAACCACAAGCAGCTAAAGCTGCGCTCGCCCAAATCAAACGGTGGAGACAGGCGCAGAATAATTCGGGATTTTAGCCAGATATTAGTAGAGCGGTCGTTTACAATTCGATCGAGTGTCAAGTAGCTAGTGCTGATTAATTGAATGACCTACCGCAATCCCACACCGACAGTAGATATTATTATCGAACTAATCGACCAACCCGATCGACCGATTATTCTCATCGAACGACTTAATCCCCCCCACGGTTGGGCATTACCTGGCGGGTTTGTAGACTATGGTGAGTCATTAGAAACCGCCGCAGCCAGAGAAGCGCAAGAAGAAATCGGGTTAAAGGTCCGGCTGCTCGAACAATTCCATGTTTATTCTGCACCCGATCGCGATCCCAGACAGCATACAATTAGTATCGTCTTTATTGCTACAGCAACCGGAATGCCGATCGCGCAAGATGATGCTAAAAGCGTTAGTGTGTTTGCCCCCTGGGAAATTCCCCCTGCACTCTGTTTCGACCACGGACAGATCGTTCAAGATTACTTACAATATAGATACTATCAGCGTCGTCCTGGTTTAGGTGATAGGGGATAGTGGACAGTGGACAGTCGGAATTTGGAATTTGGAAGCAACAAATAATAATAAAGTAATAGACAAACACATGACTACTGCATCTATTTCCAAACTCAGCGACTTACTCGAATGCATCGATTTACCTGTAGATTGGATTGGCTTGCGGAAAACGCGGGAAGTAGCCACGGTGCGATCGGCACGGGATGGAATGCCACAAAATAATAGTCAGACCATTAGCGAAGGTGTGATGGTCGAAGTCTTGGTCAACGGACAAATCGGTTACGGTGCGACAAATATCCTCACGATTAAGGGGGTTCAAACCGCTGCTAGTGCAGCATATCATCAAGCGATCGCGGCTAGCGCATATCGGATTCACCCCATTACTACCGCCCAAAGACCCAAGGTAATCGGGCAATATGTCTCTCCCACACTCCAACCTTTTAATACCCTCTCTCCTGGCGAAATTAGCGAGCAACTGAGCAAGATTTGTCACACGCTCAAAGTCGGTGAAAAAATCGTCCAAACCAGTGCCACGATTATTACTCGCGAATTGGAAACATGGTTCGTTAGTAGTAATGGTTCGGATGTCTATCAGAAATTTCTGTTAATGACGACGGATTATGCCGCTACTGCCCAGGATGGAGCGATTATCCAACATCGGAGCGATCGCGGTGGACTAGCTAGATGCTATCAGGGGGGGATGGAACATTTTTTCACACCCGATCTCTGGACGCGGGTACAACAAGTCGGCGAACAAGCCGTGGAGCTACTCACGGCGATGGAATGCCCGACGGAGACGACTACCCTCGTCCTCGCACCGGATCAACTATTACTCCAAATCCACGAAAGTATCGGGCATCCGCTAGAACTCGATCGAATTTTGGGTGACGAGCGCAATTATGCGGGGGGAAGCTTTGTCAAACCGTCAGATTTTGGCAATCTCGTCTACGGTTCGCCCCTAATGAATATTACCTTCGATCCAACTGTGGCGGGAGAATTTGCCAGTTATAGTTTCGATGATACTGGCGCTACGGCAACGCGGGAATACCTGATTCGGGATGGGATTTTAGAGCGGGGATTGGGGAGTCTGGAAAGTCAATCGCGGTTAGATCTGCCTGGAGTAGCTTGTAGTCGTGCCTGTAGTTGGAATCGTCCGCCGATCGATCGGATGGCGAATATCAATCTCGAACCTGGAGATAAAAGCTTCGATCAGATAATTGGTGGGATCGATCGAGGTATCTATATGGAATCTAACCGTTCTTGGTCGATCGATGACCAACGCCACAAGTTCCAGTTTAGCTGTGAGTACGCCAAACTAATCGAAGATGGTAAGTTAACCCAAACTATCCGCAATCCCAATTATCGCGGCATTACACCCCAATTTTGGGGCAATCTGGAGCAAGTTGGTAATGCTAACACCTGGGAGATGTATGGTTCTCCTTTCTGCGGCAAAGGCGAACCCAATCAGATTGTCTGGGTAGGACACGGTGCGCCTGTGGCAGCATTTTCAAATATTGAAATCTTTGGTGGAGATTAACCAAAGATCTCACTGACAAGAATCCATCAAATCCGGTGTCAATTACGGTATTTTTGAATGGTTATGCGCTGATGATAACGGAATGAAGGGGATGGAATTACCAAGAACCCATGCGATGCTCTTTCAGAGCAGCTTAGCCAACGAGAAATGGTGAAAATTCTGGAGCCGACCAGCGCAAGGGCAGGCTGCCTTGCACTCGATATCCCCGATCGAGCTGGAATTGTATAGCAACCGCCAGGGTGGTTAGGACACTACGCTGAGAACACTTTCGATCGCGTCACGGAGACAATTAAATTGGGAAATTTGCTTCCGAATTCGACTTTTCAACCAAGACCAACATCTC
>JBJOOY010000039.1:0-10615 GCA_046051065.1 Cyanobacteriota bacterium | reverse complement strand
TGTATGAGTTTTGATTAATGGTAGAATTTCACCCTGTTGAACCAAAATAAACCGAGGTTCATCTTGTAATTTAATACAATAATTACGCGATACCGTACTGACTTTTTCGGTCAATCCGGCTGCCACAATTGCGGCTCCTTCTGCAACAGCATACATCGGTCGAGGGTGGATTGCCACTCGATCGATCCCAAAAATCTCGCGAACTCGTGACTGTACTAATGGAATTTGAGCCGAGCCACCCACCAGTAGTACCATATCGATTGTCTCTGGGGGATAATCAGAATATTTAATCGCATCCTGACAAATTTCGAGCGTTCGCTCGACTAATGGTAAGATTAATGCTTCCAGATCTGCCCTAGTAATCGTGACATCGATCGCAAATACCATTCCCATCTGATCGAGTAGTTGAGTGGCTGGTTGCACCTGCACGGATTCAACTTGACTGAGTTCGATTTTGGCACGTTCGGCAGCTAGGTTGAGATCCTTGAGAAATCGCAATCGTTGATAGTGTGGCAACTTATCGATGAGCGCGTCAAGATGATCTAAACCTTCAGCTTGGGCAACTTTTTGCTTAATTAAATTTACCAAGCGACTATCGAGATCGTCACCCCCCAACCACAGATCTCCCGCTTTGCCCAATTCAATAAATTGGTTGCCTACAGAGGTAATCAACGAAGCATCAAATGTGCCACCACCAAAATCGTAAACTAGAATAGTTTTAACTTCTGCTGAGTCGGGTTTAAATCCATAGGAAATTGCAGCGGCGGTTGGCTCTGGTAAAAGCTCGACTGTGGTTAATCCGGCTTGAGTGGCGGCGGATTGAGTGGCATAACGTTGCTTATCATTAAAATAAGCAGGAATGGTAATTACCGCTCCGGTAATGCGGCTATTTTGTCCGGTACGGGATTGATAAGCTTCGGCATTGTCTAAGACTTGGCGCAAGATCGCGGCGGAAATATCTGCTGGTTCATATTCTTTGCCATCTAGCCAGACGGCGAGACTATTTTCTGTTCCTTCACTCAAGGCACTGACTTTATAGCTGAGCTGTTGGAGTTGAGTTTGCACGGTGGGATCGCTAAAACCTCGCCCCATCAATCGTTTGATTGAGACGATCGTATTTTCGGGAGCTGCACTGAGTTGACGATAGGCAGCTTCTCCCACCACCAGCTTTCCATCCTGGATGGTGACGATCGATCGGGTTAATTTCCGATCGGGAGGTGTATTATCTGCTGCTGTGACTACTTCTACCTCTGCCAATTTAAAGGCGGCGACAGAATTTGTAGTGCCTAAGTCAATCCCTACGATATTGCCCATGTTTTTACTCTGAAATATTCGTCAGCTAAAGTTTAAAAGTATTGCTCCCAATTATGTGTAGACAATCGCACCTAGCTCGATCGATCTGAGCCAAAATCGCCTGACTAATTCATTATCCAGCATTTGTAGCAGTGGTGTCTAACTACTCAATTACCTATGTTACTATTGTCCCAGCTCGATTGATGTTATGACAGAACAAATAACTTACACTGGCGGCTGTCACTGTGGTGCAGTTCGCTATCAAATCCAAGTTGAAAAACCCGAAGCCGTTGACTGTAATTGCTCGATTTGCACCAAGAAAGGCTTCATTCACTTGATTATTCCTGAGTCGCGTTTTATGCTGCTGCAAGGTGCAGATGCGCTGAGTACCTATACTTTTAATACTGGTATCGCCAAACATCATTTTTGTCGTCACTGTGGGATTCACTCATTTTATCGACCGAGATCGCATCCACAGGACTATGATGTAAATCTCCGTTGTTTGGATGGAAATGCGATCGACCTGTTTCAAATTACACCATTTGACGGTCAACATTGGGAAGAACAAATCGATCGAATTGAGGGAAAATATAGTTAGTAGATCGGCTCTCCCGTAGTTATGGTTTTAGTTCTTTCTGTCTGATTATTGTCAGTAAAATTTCAGTCAATCTAACAGTAAAAATTAGGTAAAAGTTAAAATTGAGTAGATGGGGGAAATGTAGCACGCTACATTTCCCCCCCATAAACCCAGGAGAGCCAAATAGTGGCGATTAACTGCGGAGAGTCACACTAAATTTCTCGACTAAAACATCGCGAACCTTTTGTTGTAACGGCTCGATATCTGCATCGATCAAAGTTCGATCGAGTGCCCGATAAATCGATCGAATTGCCAAACTCCGTTGTCCGGCTGGGACATTTTCACCGCGATATTCATCGAAGACTTCGACAGCTTCTAATAACTCACCACCAGCTTTTACCATTGATTTTTGAATATCGGCAATAGACACATCTACCGAGACAAAGAAAGCAATATCTCGATCGGCAGCTGGATAGGTAGAATAGTTTTTAAATACCTCGACTAAATGTTCTTCGGCAGCAAGATAATTGAGGATGGGATCGAGATTGAGTTGGAACACGTACACCGCTGGCGGGAGATCTTTTGCTTGACGAAGTTGAGGGTGGAGTTGCCCGAAATAACCTAACTTTTCACCTTTGAGCCACAGCGATGCCGTACGCCCCGGATGGAGTTTGGGATTGGATCTGTCGGCATGGTACTCTACAGGCAATTTCAGGCAGTAGAAGATACTTTCTAGCATCCCTTTAGCCTCATACCACGAGAGTGGCTGAGGTTTACCACCAGTCGTCCAGCGTCCCAATTCGGGATCGCCACCCATAATGCCAGCTAATACATCATTTTCGACTAATAATCCTGCTGTATCGCGACCGAAGATTTTACTAATTTCAAATCCTTGAAGTGGGCCATTTCCTTGGGCGATATTAGTTTGAAAACTCTGAATTAAACCAGAGATTAAATCCGATCGTAAGGTCGAATATTCGGTAAACATTGGGTTGATAATTTCAACTTGAGAACCATCATTTAATTTATCGATTGCATAGGAATATTGCACTAATTCATTCAACCCAACAGCACGAACAGCCGATCGAATCGATCGAATTAATTCCTCATCCAATGAGAGAAACCCCGCCGCCGATTCAGCCGGAAGAGTACTGAGGAATCGATCGTAACCATACAATCTGGCGACTTCTTCAATCAAGTCAATTTCCCGTTCCAAGTCGCGATAGCGATAGGGCGGAACTACCACATTCCAGACATCTTCTTCAATTATCGTCAACTTACAGCCCAACGCCGTCAGCGTCCGTTCGACATCTGCTGCGGTAATCGCGCCTTCTTCGCCATCGTCATCGATCGCACCGAGAATTTTATTCAACCGTTCCAATCGCAACTTAATCGTCCGCGGTTGTCGGGTTAAATCGGGGCGATGATCGCTGATACCTTGACAGATAATTTTACCACCAGCGAGTTGGACGATTAACTCGATCGCCCGCCCAGCGGCGACTTCTAACTCAGCTAAGTTGACACCCCGCTCGTAGCGCTTAGATGCTTCCGATCGCATTCCCCCCTGACTCCGCGCCGATTTCCGTACCGCTACAGCATCAAAAATAGCCGCTTCTAAAACGATATTTTGCGTACCTGCTGATACCTCTGTAGATTCACCACCCATCACACCTGCTAGGGCAACTGCGGTAGTGCTAGCAGTAATCAGGAGGTTTTGAACATTTAATTGCCGTTCCTGCCCGTCTAGTGTCTTGAGCGTTTCCCCTTGCTTCTCGCTATACCGGACACCCATCTGAATGGTTTTATTCCCACTCACCGCCTGCAATTTATCTGCATCGAAGGCATGTAAAGGTTGTCCCCATTCCAACAGGATGTAATTAGTCACATCCACCACATTATTAATCGGGCGAATTCCCGCCGCTTGTAACCGCCGCTGCAACCACTCGGGGGAAGGTTCGATCGTGACACCCTGAATCAGCGTAGCTGAATAAACGGGACAAGCTTGTGGTTCGTGCACCGAGACAGTTAATTCTGGCTGAGTGGGAATAGTTTTCGCTGCAATCGTCGGTAACTTTAACGCACCGCCTGTTAAGGCTGCAACTTCCCGTGCAATCCCCACCATACTCAAAGCATCAGCCCGATTTGCGGTAGAAGATAGATCGAGAATCACATCATCCAAGCCTAACAGCGATCGAACATCAGTCCCGATCGTGGGAGTCGCAGGATCGTCCGCTTCCCCAAAAATATGAATTCCTGCCGATTCCTTCGTCAAACCTACTTCCGAGAGCGAACAAATCATCCCTTCAGATTTTTCCCCGCGCAGTTTTGCAGGTTTAATTTTGAGATCGACTTGCGGTAAATAGGTACCCACCGTCGCCACCGCCACATGAATCCCCGCCCGTACATTCGCTGCACCACAGACGATTTGTAGCGGTTCCTCGTCACCAACATCAACGATACAAACACTCAATTTATCAGCATTGGGGTGTTGAATCCGTGTGAGCACCCGCCCGACAACGACTCCATCCGCCCAAGTACTGCGATCCTCGATCGATTCCACTTCAAACCCAGCTAGAGTAAGGATTTTAGCCAACTCTTCCGGATCTAGTTGGTAGTCTACTAGTTCTTTTAACCAATTTAGAGCGATATACATTTAATTTTAAGGAGTGCTAATAGTTGAGATCTAGCGATTGCTTATTTATTGTCGTACAGATTGGGTATGGGGTTACGATCGAGGTAATCCATTCATCTGAAAAAACTTGCGCGCAGTGTCGCAGTCAGCTTGAATTTGCGCTGTGAGTGCAGCCAGCGAGGGAAATTTTTGCTCCGATCGCAAGAACTGATGGAGATAAACTGTCAGTTGTTGCCCATAGAGATTGCCGTCGAAGTCCAACAGATGGACTTCGACAGTTGTATTTACACCATTTACCGTCGGACGTTTGCCGATATTCATTACACCTGGTAATTGAGTGGCTTCAGGTGTATCTACTCGTACACAATAAGCACCCTGCTGGGGGAGAAACTTTTCGCTCGGATATTGGAGATTAGCCGTTGGAAACCCGATCGATCTGCCAATTTCTTGACCGTTGACTACTGTACCGACGATCGAGTAATATCTGCCTAATAACTCTTGTACGACTGTCAAATCGGTAGCTAGTAATGCCGCTCGGATGCGAGAACTACTAATCCGACTAGCTTGGTTTATTTCTAGCGGTGCAATTTGAGTTGGGATCTGATAATTAGCAGTTATGGAAACTAAATCGCTCGCCGCTCCCGCACGTTGATTGCCAAACCGAAAATCTTCTCCCACGCTCACAAATCGCGGTTGTAATTGCTTGACTAAAATCTGCTCGACAAATTCCACTGGAGATAATTTAACTAAATCTCGATCGAATGGCAATAGTACGATCTGTTGGATGCCCAACTTTTCTAAAATTGTAGCTCTCTCGGCATAAGGGGTCAGCAATTGTCGTGGTTGTCCGGTAAAATATTGCTGCGGATGAGGATTGAAGGTAACAACAGTCTTGAAAACATCCTCGCTATCCCAGTCTAAAACGGGCTGAATCACCTGAAGATGACCCCGATGAATACCATCAAAGTTACCTAGCGCAATTGCTGTAGGAGTCGTTATGGTAGCAAGAGAGGAATGTATTTGCATCCGATCGAGATTATTGATTTCGCCACACTTTAGTATACTAGCGATCGCTTTTACGCGCGGACGATCGATGGTTCGATCATTAATCATTGCATAACTACTCAGATTGCCAAACCGCCCAAAATGACAGGGCAATCGATCATCGTTCGTAACATATCGATCGAACTATTGGCGATCGCAATGTGCAACAAAATATCCTCGATCGAATAAGTGCTAAATTAAGCAAATAACATCAAACACGAATTATTTTTTTGTTGGTTCGTGTAATATTAGTCTTGTTAAATCGCATTTTCTATTTTAAAACAGATCGACGATGAATATGTTCCCTGAATTGCTAAATATACCCGAACTATTGTTTGCCGTTCAATTTATGTCACCAGGGGAAGAGATTTTTCATATTGGTGATTTTCGGCTAAAGTGGTATGGCTTATTAATTGCTTCGGCAGTATTAATTGGTGTAAATTTATCGATGCGGTTGGCAAAACAACGCAAACTCGATCCTGAATTAATTGCCGATTTAGCGATTTGGCTGGTAATTGGTGCGATTCCCGCAGCTCGACTATATTATGTGACTTTTCAATGGCAAGACTATGCTCAACATCTAGACCGGATCGTCAAAATTTGGGAGGGTGGAATTGCCATTCACGGGGCAATTATCGGTGGAACGATCGCGGCAATTATTTTTGCTAAACTCAAGCGAGTTTCATTTTGGCAATTAGCCGATTTAGTTGCACCATCTGTGGCTTTAGGACAAGCGATCGGTCGCTGGGGAAATTTCTTTAATTCAGAAGCTTTTGGTAGCCCGACAGATTTACCTTGGAAGTTATATATTCCTAAAATAAATCGTCCATTTGAATATATAAATTATGATTATTTTCATCCAACATTTTTATATGAATCAATTTGGAATTTATTAGTATTTGCAATTTTGATGTATTTATTCATCGATGATAATCGGCGCAATCGCTTAAAAGCTGGTTCGCTCTTTTTAATCTATCTGATTGCTTATGGTATCG
This sequence comes from Cyanobacteriota bacterium, assembly GCA_046051065.1. GTDB lineage: Bacteria > Cyanobacteriota > Cyanobacteriia > Cyanobacteriales > Chamaesiphonaceae > Chamaesiphon. Next base: position 4,074 of record JBJOOY010000039.1, on the reverse strand, counting down.
GGCGGTTTGGGGTAGAAGGTTTGCGGACGGATAGTTTGATGATTGGCTCATTGAAGATGGCACAGGCAATTAGTTTAGTCGGGATCGCGATCGGCTCGATCGGCTTACTGTGGTTGTATATTCGGCAAAAAAGGTTGCCGGATGTAATTTGAAAGATTTCAGCTTATTTGTTCGGTTAATTGAATGATTTTGGGCATACTTAGCTTGAATCTTAACCAGAAATTAAAATCCATGGCTAAAATAGCAACTGAGTATGCAGTATATCTGTTATTATCTGGCGGTCATCGAGAAGAAATCCGCTTTCCTACCGTTCAAGACTTTCAAAAATGGTACAGTAGCGAGCTAATGCCTAAATCTAGTTCCAGCGATTTTATTACCGTACCGCTCAAAAATAATCAGGGTGAGTACATGGTGCTGCGTCCTAGTTGTGTAGAGGCAATTAGAGTCGAACCAGTCTTTGCTTCTAGTATCGATCGAGACTATTAGACTATATAACTTTAGAAGTATAGTTATCGATTAAAAAAACAAAGAAAAGAGATTTACATGAAACTCAAATCTTTAAATTTCGTCCCCCTATCGATAGCTAACCACAACACTCATCAAATTATTTCATGATCCAAACACTGGCGTTACTCTCCGTGAATCTCGATATTGCCCTAGGATTCAATCACCGATCCCCACTGAGATCGATCTCCAACCCTACCGCGAATATCCAAGCCAGGCAGAGGATTCCCAGTAGTTCCAATGCTAGTTCAGTCAAATTCAGCAGAACTAATCAGCCTAGTAAACCTAGCGCTCCTCCCTTGAATCGAGAGAGTTCGATCGGATTTGACGAGCAACTTTGGGGCACATCTGGTGACAAGGTGGCGATGCTTAAATCGATCGATCGCAGTCTGGGCTATTTGCAAACACCCGCAGCCATCAAAGCCTATCAAAATTATGCTGTCAACGGCATCAATCTCGATCGAGTGCGACGCTCGTTAGTAAGATTTCGTCAGCTATTAAATACTAGTCGATCGGCAGACCAACTCCAAGCTGCTGTCAATCGCGAATTTGTCTTCTACCAATCTGTGGGCAAAGACAATAAGGGTACCGTTCTATTTACAGGCTACTACGAGCCAATTTATGAAGCTAGTCGTCAAAAAACAGCCGAATTTAAATATCCACTGTATCAAGCACCAGCTAATTTTAGTACCTGGAAAGAACCACATCCCGATCGAGCGCAGTTAGAGGGGATAGATGGTCTACAGGGCGCAAACAGTCAGTTAGCGGGTAACGAGCTGTTCTGGATGCGCGATCGATTTGAGGCGATCCTCGTGCAAATTCAGGGTTCGGCAGAACTCAATCTCACCGATGGTACTAAAACTACCGTGGGCTTTGCTGGCGGTACTAATTTTGCTTATAGTAGCATCGGCAAAGAATTAGCTAAAGATGGTAAAGTTACCCCCAGTCAGCTTAGTCTCCCTGGCATCATCCGCTATTTCCGCGATCATCCCCAAGAGTTAAACGTCTATATTCCGCGATACAAACGCTTTGTCTTTGTCAAAGAAACCTTTAAAGGCGAGCCGATGGGGAGTATTAATGTGCCAGTGACACCAGATCGATCGATCGCTACCGATAAATCGATCATGCCGCCCGGCGCACTCGCTCTGGTCCACACCGAACTTCCCTATAGTGGTAACGGTCGATCGATCGAGCAAAAATTAGTCAGTCGCTATGTTCTCGATCAGGATACAGGTAGTGCCATCACTGGCCCTGGACGTGTAGACTATTTTATGGGTACTGGCAAGGTAGCTGGCGATCGAGCAGGTGTTACTGGTGGACCAGGACAGCTTTATTATTTGTTATTGAAGAGCTAGGCATTTAAGTGGACAGTGAACAGTAAGCATCCAATCATTAGCCACTTTCACGACTAACCTTGCTAGATAGAAAAGTGGGATTACTCCATGAATGTAAAGCCATGTCAGGCGGATGACGATTTAGACCCAAATCCTTGTTAAAATATCGATCGGACTACTCCACAGCACAGCCGATTTTCTCCCATGCTTGATTCCACTGTCTCCCCATCGATACCTCCAGAAGTCGTCGAATTGAAGGATAAATTTACAACTAGCACCGCGAAAAATCAGTTGCAGATTCTCCCTCAAATCATTGCTGCTGGCATACCCGGAATTCAAGTATCGATCGAATGGCTCGAGCGACAACGATCTGAACCACCCACCATCGTTACCGGAGCGGTTTATCAATCTCTCTATCACAGCGAATTTCCGATCGCGAAAGAATACCTCGATCGAGAATTTCCGACTGGAATTTTACCCTTACGATCGAGTGTTGGCGTTGATTATACTACTCTCCAACAATTATTAGCACGACAAGATTTTCAAGCCGCAGATAAACTTACTACCGAAAAACTCTGCGAACTAGCTGGTGCTGATGCAGTTCAGCGGAAGTGGATCTACTTTACTGAAGTCGAACGTCTACCACAGCTCGATCTCCACACGATCGATAACCTATGGATACTGCATTCTGAAGGTAAATTTGGTTTCTCGATCCAGCGAGAAATGTGGCTAGGAATGAGCAAAAATTGGGATAAGCTCTGGCTGAAAATCGGCTGGAAAGATGGCAATAACTGGACGCGCTATCCAGGCTCGTTTACGTGGAATTTGACAGCGCCGAGAGGTCATTTACCACTCTCCAATCAATTGCGCGGCGTACGCGTCATCTCTTCTCTACTCTCGCATCCAGCCTGGGAAGAAATGGGTAAGTGATTAGTGGGCAGTAACTGATTGCCTGATCTTTAATTGAAGAGCAATAATACACACCCCCAAGTGTGGTCGAAATAGCGTGATGTGGGTTAGACTTTCTGCCGATCGATCGAATCTACAGCCGAAAGCTGACCTGTTGGAATTGAGAGTTGAAGTGGTGCCGCAGCATGGTGATCCCACATTCCACTAGTTTGATCGCTTAAAAAATAATAAGATCCAGAACCCTCTTAAATCAACCTTTCCAGCAATTTGGTCTCTTTTTGGCGATCGAGAAATCGTTATCAATAGTCTGAGATTATTGAGAATACATCTGCTACGATCCTATGGCTTCGTTTTAATTATTTTTCGATCGTTTGGACTAGCGGAATGTGGGTTGAAAACCCATTGACTTTTTTGGTAAAAAGTTCAATGTTATTATGCTAATTACTAGGTTTTGAATCATGACTACACATAAAGAATCGATCATCGATCAATTTACTCGTCAGGCAGTACCTTTTGCGCAGGTGTCCGGTCACACTAATGAAGAATCTCTACAGTTGTTATTGAACATGACAGAAGTATCCAACCAGGATACAGTGCTAGATGTTGCCTGCGGTCCAGGTATCGTAGCATGTGCATTTGCGCCTCTTGCCAGTCATGTGACGGGGATTGATATTACACCAGCAATGCTTGAACAGGCTCAGTCCCTGGCTCAGCAACGCGAATTGACTAATCTTTCATGGCAGCAAGGAGAAGGAGAAGAATTTGGTGAGGTAGTATTTTGAAACGGACTGCAAAGTGGTTAGTGGCGATCGACTTTACTCCTAGTCCTTCTGTTTCGTAGGTTCAGTGATAAATTCGGTGTCCTGACATGATTAAAAACCTTGCACCAGATGTTTTTCGGCAACGATTATTGATTGAGGGTTTTTATACCACTCATATAGACAAGGAGGTATTAAAAAAATATCTTCTTGATATGGCTGAACATCTAAACCTTCGTACTTATAGTGAGCCGATGATCTTTGCACCTGGTTCAGGCATGGGGCGAGAAGAAAATTCAGGCTATGATGCCTTTGTGCCGCTAATCGACTCTGGTATTTCCGCTTATTTTTGGAGCAGTGCCAAGTTTTTCTCAATTGTTATTTACACTTGTAAGGGATTTGATGAGCAGACAGCCATTCAGTTTACGCAAGAGTATTTTGCAGTATCTGATGAAGTGGCTAGCGCATCCTTCTAGTAGTTACGTTGCATAACAAACGCGTGCACTCGAAACGGATTTGAACGCTATAGGCTATGATTCAAAGTGTATCGCCGTCCGGTGACACGCAGG
>JBJOOY010000038.1:0-5018 GCA_046051065.1 Cyanobacteriota bacterium | reverse complement strand
AAATCTGCGGCAAGAATGTTATTGTCACTTAAACCATAAAATGGCGCGAAGCTTGCGCGACGACTAGTCGTTCGGTAAACCATAACTTGGCTTCTTTGCAGTGACAAGATCGAGTATCGATCTACAATAATCGCACGCTGCAAATTCATCATTTATAATTTCCGATGACAATTAGCCAGAAAGATATCGAGCATATATTTGAGCGCCTGCGATCGGGTGTAGTGCCAGAGCGGGGGTTAGAAGCTTTTGCAGTTGGGATCGATCGATCCAGAACTGAAATTCATCGACAGTTGGCGCTCGCCGGAAATAATGAGGGTACATTCAAGTTTCTACGCGGGGGTTATGGCTGCGGTAAAACTTTTATGGCGCGATTAGCACTATTGGATGCACGCGCTCAAGGATTTGTCACTAGTTTTGTGGTCGTTTCCGATAACGATTTACATTTTCATCGGTTTCATGATGTCTATCGCAAAGTAGTCCAAGAGTTAGGTACAGATCGATGCGAGCGTGGCTCTTTAGGCTTTATTATCGATCGGTGGATCGCGCGGGTGGAAGACGCTACCATCGATGGCGGTGCGAATCCCGATGCGCCAGATTTTGATGCCCTAATTCAAGCACGGATCGAGCAAGATTTAGCCTCGATGACTGGGGGAAAGGCTCCCGAAGATATGGCACGGGTATTACGATCGATCTTTGCGCTCAAACAGCAAAATAATCTCCCTCAAGCTAGCGCCTTACTATCTTGGCTGTCGGGGAGTGAAAATGTCGATGCAGCTTCTAAAAGAATTGCAGGGATTAAGGGTGATATTGGTTCTAAAGAGGCGATGGACTATCTTCAGGGCATTTTAGCCATTATTAAGGCGGCGGGCTACAAAGGGCTAGTGATTGTCATTGATGAAGCCGAAACGATGTTGCGGATGCGTCAAGATATTCGTGCTAAATCGCTCAATGGCATTCGCCAAATTTGCGACGCAGCCGATCGCTATCCTGGTTTATTCTGGATCTTTACAGGTACACCTGAATTTTTTGACACTAATCGCGGAGTGGCTGGTTTATCACCTTTGCACGATCGATTGAAACTGATTAAAACAGGTAATTTCACTAATCCGCGTCAACCTCAATTAGTATTAACACCGTTTGATGCCGATCGATTAAAAAATGTCGCACTCAAATTGCGAGAATTATTTCCTAGTGGCGATCTTCAACGATTGCAGCAAAAAGTTACACCCGAATTTATCGATTTGTTAGTAGCTCAAGTTACCACCGGATTTGGTGGTGATGTCGGAATAGTACCGCGTCAATTTCTCCGCCAATTGGTAAACATTCTCGATTTAGTTGCCACAGAACCAGACTTCGATCCGATGCTAGATGGTGGTTACGATTTTACTGAAGTCAATTCTGAAGAAGCGAGAATTAGAGATGGTTTGCCGTATTTTGAGTCAGAACCGAGCGATGAAGAACAATATGCAATAACATTTTAAGCGATCACATCTTACCGATCGTTCTCAAATTTCAACTAGCTACTAAAACCATAAACAATCATTCGATCTAGACACTTAACAGCTTAGCTAAAGCTTGAATTAACAGGTGATTTTGTGCTGGAGTACCCACTGTAATGCGCAATTTATCCTGCAATCCCGATCGATTGAAATATCGGACTAAAATCCCCCGTTCTTTTAATCCTAAATAAAGTTGCTCTGCTCGTCCGTCGAGTAGAGTTGCTAACAGAAAATTACCATGAGATTCACCAACTTTTAAACCGAGCTGTTGTAACTCGATCGCGAGTTGCGCTCTCGATCCTTTAATTAGATCGGCACAGTTATTTTTATATACTCGATCGCGCATTGCCGCCGCACCAACTAAATTCGCGATCGCGTCGATATTATAACTATCTTTAACTTTAAATAAACCCGCTAATAATTTGGGGTTAGCAATTCCAAATCCCATTCTTAGCCCAGCTAAAGAATAACCTTTCGACAGCGTGCGCAAGATGATAACATTATCAAATTCCCGCACCAATGAAAGTGCAGAATCTGGCGCAAAATCTACATAAGCTTCATCGAGCGCGAGTACGCCATCAAGCTGGCTAGCTAGCGTCCGTAAATCTGCCAATGGTACGATATGACCAGAAGGACTATTCGGCGAAGCGATTAAGGTGAGCGCACCTCTAGCAGCGACTAAATCCTCGATCGGTAATTTCCAATCGGCTGGATAAGGAATTTCAACCGTCGTCGCAGGCTGCATCGCCGATATCGTCGGATACAGCACATATGTAGGCATCGGATAGACAACTCGGCGCAGATCTCCCTCAGCACAGGCTCTTACTAAGATATTTAGTAACTCATCGCTACCATTTCCCACCACAATCCAATCGGTAGGGATGTCTAACACCTCACTCACCGCTTGGCAAAATTCCCGCGCAAAGGGATCGGGATAACGCCTGAGCAATTCGGCATCGAGATTGCGCAACACTTCGATCGCCGCAGGTGAAGGCGGATAGGGATTTTCGTTCGTATTGAGCTTGATAATTGACGTGCCTGGTTGGGGCTGTTCGCCAGGAATATAACCTGACATTAGATCGATCGCCGAACGAAAATAGCTCATCTGAAATTATTAATTATAAATTATGAATTAAGCTCTTATCGCCTATTGCTTATCCTGTACTTCATCCGCAAAACTCACCGTCTGAGTAAATTCAAATGCTCCAGCGATCGAACCCCAAACATGTTCGTCTGTTTCCATGTCGCGGCCTCGATCGAGGCTAATTAGCCGCTGTGGCTCGATTTCAAAGGTATTATCTAAATAAGTACTTTTACCATTTCTTTCCACCTTGCAGCCCTTTCCTGGCTCTACATAGCCCTTAAATGAATGCCCCGTCCATTCGGTAATCATCGTACAACCGGACATTTTGATCATATGTTCGCGGGTAAGTTGGTTGAGCTTTTCTGGTTGACGAGCGGCTCCATGAAATTCGGTTTCAGGATCGATCGTGTAATGTTCGATTTCAATGCGATCGTTTATCTCAACAAATTTTAGTACTCGCAATCGATAAGGATTATGCAACATAAAATCATAAGCCTGTTCGAGAAATAAACTCACCCCATCTAATAACTCAAATGGTAATGGGCGCATACACACCCGAATATGTGCGAACAATGGTGGGTTTTCAAATGCCTGCGCTTGATTGCTAAAGTCTCCCGCCATCCAGCGGACTAAGGTTGGAATATCTGTAGAGTGGGTCATGATCTAGGGAATAGTGGACAGTGGTCTGTGATTGGAATATTGTCAGCATAATGGTCAACCCGATTGCGGAACTTATGCTATTAAACGACACCCTTCTTAGGCATTGCCACAACCTTCTGCGACTGCTCTGAAGAAAACCCAATCATTTTCATCGTAGCTTGTCAGTTGCGGTAGATTATCGTTCAGCACCTCAATATAACCATTCTTGAGTAAAAGATGCTTGGAAGATTCATTTCCAGTTGACACTCCCCTGACTATGCAACTCTCGCTACGCTTGCGTTGCATGAGAAGTCGGGAGATTCTTGCACAGAGTTAGACCAAAGCCGAACTCTGATGGGCATAGTCAAAATGCCTCTAGTAAGTCCACTCAGATCTAATCCAAGTTTCCCCTTTACTTTTCGCAGAATATTGGCTGCCCCGTTTGCATCGGCGTTCACATAGCCAAAGTTTGCAGTGCGGTAAAGTCCACGTTTTACTCTTTTACCTGATGGTTTCCACTGGTTGGGTTTTTCATAACGTTCTAGACCTACCCCTGTTAAGGTGAGCTGTTGTACTAGTGGAACCTCAAAGGGCATAAAAGCCGAGTATAATCTGACTCGAAAGCTGAAAACCTAACCGGAGAGGGAATTGAAGATGATTAGTGACATCTGTGAGAGATTTGTAGAACAGACACCCTTAACAGTGATGGTCAGAGCAATCATGGAAAGAATATTTGCCACAGAGCAACTAGAACAGTTGTTTGAGGACACCGCCGAACGGCAGTATACCAGAGAACTCCTATTCTCAAGTGTAGTCGGAATCATGAGCTTAGTCGTCTGCGGGATTATCTCAAACAACATCATAGTTCGCTTCACCCGCTGCTAGCAACTTCTCGAACAATCGGAGCATGTACTATGAACGCTCAATCAGGTTTCCATCTCGATCGCGTATGCGCTTTCCCGAGTGAATGTACCAATGAAGGTGCTTTGCTGATTGATATGTTCCCACATTTGTTCCGACATGACAGCCACCCCACTTGGCTTTGAATTCAACAGCAAGCTCATGTAATACATACATGATTTCTCGGATTAAGTCTATGTCAACAGCTTCCGGTTCAGCTAAGGATTCTATGTGTTTTTTGGGTATGACAACAATATGATGCTCCCAGAAAGGCTTAGTGTGTTTAAAGGCAATTATTAAGTCAGTCTCACGGACTTTTTCTATGTCTAGATCGCCTTGAATAATGTTTTCGCAGTACCAATCCATAGAGCATCCTTCAAAATATGTGTGTACCTATTAACTATTAATTTATCGGACTTTTTCCCCAGAACGGCCTGCGATTCGAGAGTTAAAATTTAGCAATCGCCTCATATAAATCCGGTAAATCGTTTTCAATCAGAATTGTATCCTTGGGTTGGCGGTGTTCGGGGCTGGTGAGGTAAGCAAGAGCTGCATCGCGATTGGGGAATTCCATCAATCGATCGTCTGTCAAGCCACCCTCCTTTAATCCGACTTTGAGAGCGTCTTTATTCGTATCGCCAATTACAAGTACCAAATCGCAGATTCCGGCAGCTTTAAGGGCAACCTCGCGGTTCTCCTCAGTTTGCACGTCGCCGAGTTCTACCATCCCTGGAGTCATCAAGATTTTGCGTCCGCCATCGAATACATCTAAAACATCTAGTGCCGAGGCAAACCCGATCGGGTTAGAGTTATAGGAGTCATCAAGAATAAAACCATCGCCATTTTTCCGTAAATTCAGGCGGTTATTAGCGGGTTCGATATTATAAATCGCCGCG
>JBJOOY010000037.1:0-2738 GCA_046051065.1 Cyanobacteriota bacterium | reverse complement strand
ATCGGCATCGATCGTTTGTTGGGCTTCGGCTAGCGATGCAGCTTGGAATAACATCATCCCGCCACCGCGTTCTCCCCAATATCCCGTTTTGACTTGATGTCCACGATCGATCAGGTCTTGCACGTAGGCTTTGTGCGCGGGGATATGTCGATCAAATTCCGCTTTTGGGACTATTCCAGTTTCAATTTTGACAAACCAAGGCATTTTCCCTATTCCCTAACTATGAGCAATCATCGACAATGGCAGGAAAATTGTCAAGACTTCGCCTTGCTGGGGATGTTGGCGCACAATTAGTTTACCACCTAGGAGTTGAAATAGATTTTTAGTTACATTTAGATTGAGACTGAGATTACCCGTCTCTGGTTGGAAGGTGAGTAATTGACCGATAGCGTGTCGTTTGTCGCCAACGGTAGGTTGTTCGTCAGGATCGAGATGGGATTGGAGTTGGAGTTTTAACCTGTCGCCGACAGGGGTAACTTCAACTTGAATCCGGCTCCCAGAGGGGAGATTGCGGGTAAAATTTTCGACTAAGCCAGTCAGAACTCGATCGAGGATGGTGGGATTGCTGACGACAGCCGGGAGTTGATGTGGGATATCTACCGCTAAATTTAGATTGCGGCGTTCGGCTTGTTGTTGCCAGTTGGGGAGGCTTTGTTCTAGTAATTGGGAGATCGACATTGTAGTCAAGTCTACCACCTGGGATGGTTGAGTGGTGGCTAGTTCTACCGCACTGAAAATTAGCTCCATTCGATCGATTTGTTCGGTACACTCTCGGTCGATCGCGCCTAAGCGTTTGAGTACTTGCGGCGATAAATCTGGCTGGCGCAGTAATAACCGCGTCATCATGCGGATGGTGGTGAGGGGTGTGCGAATTTCGTGGGTGAGTGCTTGGAGCAGTTCGACATCAGCCGCGAGCTTGGCAGGTATTTCTGTCGTACTAGCCGGAGCAGGTGTTGGCGCAGTGGGCGGTATAGTCGCCACAGGTTGGTGTTGGAGCAGATATTGACTAAATGCCATCACCCACCGATAATTAGGCTCGATCAACGTAAATCGGTTAACCAATTCGTCAAGATACGATAAGTGATACGGCTCGGTCAACATGATGCGTCCGCGCAAAGATTTCCAGGCTAAATCTAGGTCATCGGGATCGAAGGAAAACTGACAGCGTGGGCTGCCATTTTCTTCACCCAAGGAGACTAATAAACTAAAGTGAGTGGTTAAAACCAGACAAAATCGTTCGTCGGCGAGGGGATCTGTAGAGAGTAATTCGATCGGGAAATGGGGTAGCTGATAAGCTTGCTGTGGATGAATTCCGGTAGAATGAGCGGGAAGTAGACGGAGATTGGTGTGATGGGTGGTGAAGGTGATGGTTTGCAGTTGGGACACGATCGCTGGATGACCGAACAAAGGTAACGGTGCAGTCATTAGCAGTCCTTCGATCGTTGTTTCTTCACTGAGATCCGACAGCCCCATTGGACTGGGCAAGGCTTGTAACAATAATGATTCAACAGCCGCGATCGCACTTTGCCATTGACTTTCGGCTTTTAGCTGTGCTTTGTGTCGTTGCTCCGATCCAGAGTCTCCACCACTGGCATGTTTGGGTTGACTCTGAGGTTGGCTAAATTCGGGCACGAGTAGCTCGATCCCTGTCGGCTCTGCCTTAGCTAATATTTCACTTAATGTTGGGAGCAACCACTTTCTAACCACAATTCAACCGATCGCTAAAACTCACACTTAGAGATTAACGGATCTCGATCTCGATCTGAAGGTGTAAAACCGAACTACATCAGGTTAATATCCGGCACTGCCCAACTAAAATTTTGATCTACAGAGGAAACCTGCCCTCAAATTCGATTACCTCCGGTAGGCTACGCCAACGCAAATCGGTTTAAAGCATTCTTCCAATCTCGGATCTGTTCGGCGTAGACAAAAGCAGAAGGGCTATAACGCCTATTAGAAAACGTTCTAGCCCTTGGAAAAACAATAATTACCATAACTTTAACACATGGAATCCATAGACTATATCCACAGGTTCCTAGATAGAGATGATGCTACTAGCCACTTTAGCGTTCGGTTAACTTAGTTAACACTTGATTTGATCGCTCGACAAAAGCATTCATCCCATCAGGATTAATCCCTTTTTGTGCCATCAAGGCTAAGTCATAAACATGCTGACAAACGAGATTAACTAACTGTTGATTAGGCGATTCCCCACCAGTTCCGACGATCGAACCTTGGTTGATATTCACCAAGTTTTGAATCAACGGATGAGCAGTATTCACAACTAGAATATGCTCCTCTGGAAATTCGGCTGTTTGCTGTTGCATCATCGCACTCATTTCGCGCATCCGCCGCATAAATTCGGGTAGTAATACCATGGCAGGCGGCGTAGACTGAGCATTATCACCTTTGAGTGATTCCGTGCGGACAGTAAGTTTAGGTTTACCGAGTGCTGCGGTAAAGATATCTTTAATCTGTTCGCTCCGAGTTTTATTAGTATTCGGATCGATGATTTCTGGCGTGTCATCGGACTGAATCAGACTGCTATCTAGTTCTGCATCTACCCGCGAGAATTTGATATCGCTGTGTTCCCGTTCGAGGAAACTGACGAAGTGCGTATCGATAAAAGAATCGAGGAATAGAACTTCTAATCCTTGACTTTTATGGAGTTGGATATATGGCGCTTGAGCAGCTTCATCGGTGGCGTAGAAAACGCGATTTTCATAAGCTGGCTCTTT
>JBJOOY010000036.1:0-3027 GCA_046051065.1 Cyanobacteriota bacterium | reverse complement strand
CATCAGCAGCAAAAGATGCACCATTAGTAAATATTCCGGCGACGCTAACTACCTTACTATTTAACTCAACTTCTAAGGCTCCCTTTTGCTTATATACTGCTTCAATATCTCCATATTCTGGACGGCCAGCGCGATCGAATAAAACTCGATTGAGAGCTTGAATTTCGCCTAATTTTTGATTGACTTCTGGAAAGGTAAATGTCGGTCGAGTTGGATCGACCCCCCAGATTAAGATCGCTCGATCGAGTTTAGTAGTTGGATTGCGCCATTGTCCAGTGGCAATGTAAATCGAAGCAACCGATGCTACACCATCATAACCTAATGTTTGATACAGTCGATCGCGTTGAAAAGATTTGACGGAAAATAGGGTTTGTAATTGTGGATTGATGATTACTAAATCTGCTTGTAAATTGCGGTGAGGTTCGACAGCAGAATCGTAGAGAGCGTCTTGAAATCCGAGTTGGATGAAAATTAGCATATCGGCAAAGGCAATCCCGGCAATTGCAACTGCGAGACGACCTTTTTGTTGAATTAATTGGAGCCAAGCTAGGGGGATATGTTTGAACACGATTGAATATATTTTTTTAACGCAGAGAACGCAAAGAAGGCGCTAAGGACGCAGAGAGGTTATTATTAGAAGGCGAAGTTTTGTTTTTATTCACCTGATTTAATGGCGGTTTGAACTTGGAGGTTGGTTAGTCCTGATACTTTTTTGCTGTCGTTGGGATTGAGTTTGATTTTGACTTCAATGATGCGACGATCGAGGTTTTCACCTGGTCGATCGCTGAAGACATTTTGACGATTTACTTGTAAACCGATCGCATCGACTGTACCATTTAATTCTCCAGCAAATGCTTGACTAGTAATCTTCGCTGTTTGACCGATTTTCACTCGATCGATATCAGTTTGATAGACTTCGGCGACTACTTTCATCTGTTCGGTTTGGGCGAAATCAGCAATACCTCGATCGCTCACTTTTTCACCGACACGAGTATTAATTTTGAGAATTTGTCCGTTAGCTGGAGCGCGAATATATGCTCGATCGAATTCGGTTTGGGTGCGGGTTTGAGTGGCGATCGCTTTTTGGACTTCGGTTTGGGCGGCGCGAATGTCTGTCGGGCGAATTTCTGCAATCCGCGTTAGATTGGTTTGGGCTTCAATGATTTGCCCTTTTCCGGTATTTTGGATGCGAGCGAGGACGGATTGAGCCTCTTTTAACTGTCGATTGTTGGTACTATTTATCCGTTCTAGTACTGCTTGGGCTTCTCTAAGTTGTTTGCTACTAGTACTCTCGATGCGGGCGAGGATGGCTTGTGCTTCGCGTAATTGTTGGTTAAAACTAGCAACGGCTAATTTTTTACTATCTAGTAAAGATTGAGAAATTGCGCCTTCTGATCCTAATTGTTGATAGCGATTTAATTCCGATTTAGCATTAGTTAATTCCACCTGAAATTTACCGATTGCAGCTAATTGGGCAGTTTTATCTCCTATCGATTGGGCTTTAATTCGATCGATATTTTCTTGTTGCGCTCGCCGATCTCCAATCCATTGCGCTTTAATTTTCTCGATCGTTTCTTGTTGAGTATTTTTTTCACTTTCAATCTGGATTTGAGTTCGGGAGATGGTGGCGCGTTGGGCGCTAATTTCTCCAGGTTTAGCACCCGCTTTAATCTGGTCTAATTTGGCTCGGGCGACGCTGACTTGTTGTTGCTCTTCTCGTAAATTCGCTTGCAATCCATCAACAGCATCTAGAACAGCAATAATTGCTCCAGCTTTAATTTTTGAACCTTCTTTTACCCGCAATTCTTTGACTCGATCGCTATCTAAATTTAAGGGTGCAGATATTTTAATGATTTCCCCCATCGGTTCCAATCTGCCCAAGGCAGCAATTTGTTTTGGTGGTTGAGGTTTGGGTATTGGTGTTGACACAGGCTGATTCTTGGCAAGTAAATTGGCTTGAAATATTCCCCAAGTCAGAATACCTGCACTTGCTAAGGTTGCAAAAATTATTCCCCCTACCAAGATATGTTTGTTTTTGAGTTTTTCAATTGTATTCATCTCATTATCTCTAGATCGGTTGCTAATTTATTTACAGATCGCACTGCTGCTACTTATTACAAATCCTCGCAATTGCTTCGACAAGAATCTCTGATTGTATCTCCCAATTATTAAAGTTAGAATGATAAATTTCACTTAAAATTACTCCATTAATAAAGTTAAAAATAAATGCAGCAATCTCTAGATTGTCGATCGACAAATAATCATTGATCGCCTGAAGTATGTCTCGATCTGCCTGCTCAAAAATTGGATCAGATTGATGATTTTTGCTACGATGTTGTTGACAATAATCAAGCATGACGATCGTTTGCTGAGTGAAATATTCCAGATGTTCGCACACGAAATCGAGTAATGCTTTGACTCGCGATCGTAGCTCGGGGGGTATGTCACTAGCTCTACTCAGAAAGTTGGCAATATCCTGCTGGGTTTGCTCTGCGACTAGTTGCAAAAACATTGCCTCTTTACTCGGAAAATAGTGATACAGAGTACCTGTCGAGACTCCCAATTTTTGGGCGAGTTGTCGCATGGTGATATTTCCATAGCCGATCTCGGCGAATAACTCAAAACTCTGTTGGAGTAGTTGTTTGCGGTATTGTTCGCGATCGACTAGTTTGGGCATTTGAGATATCGAACGTTTGTTATAAATAATTATGGCGATAAATAATCAAATTGTCAATCTGCTCGATCGATCCAAGCCGATGGTTATGGTGTACGATGCCCGATTGAAATAGATAACCCTAGCGGAGAGGCTACGCCAACGGCTAAAATGATTTTATAGTTGCAGGTTCAACCAACTGAATATTTATGAAGATTGGTTAGACATCGCCTTATCTCACCCAAATCTTCAATCGATCGATCTAACTATCCAAATTATTATTAAAAAGAGCTAATTATCTCCAATCTCTTGGAAAACTGTCCCGATCTAGGATGCGATTGTTTGAATAATAGATATAGTAAGCAAGCCGAACC
>JBJOOY010000035.1:0-4088 GCA_046051065.1 Cyanobacteriota bacterium | reverse complement strand
CTTGCGTACAGAATTAACTTGTTGGTAGAAGTCGTAGGATTTGAGCTGTTTCAGCATTAGCAGGAAAAAACACCTCAATGGCAAGTTCTGATAAAGTAACATCAATTGGCGTACCAAAGACAGTTGTTGTCACAAAAAACGACATCGTGCCAGCTTCCGATTTCAAATGTAATCCGACAGCGAAGCGTGCATACTCGGTATTTGCAGGCGGAGAAAAGGTATAGTTTGTTGACTCTGGTTGGGGATAACTGGTCAATTCTTCTAACAACTCAACTAAGAACCTGTCAGCAGTCAGTTCGATTTGTCGGCTCAAGTATTCAAGAATATGTTTGCGCCATTCTGCATAGTTGATGATTTGCGGTGTCAAACCTTTCGGGTGCAAACACATTCGTAACATATTAATTGGCAGCTCAAGTAGAGCTGAGTCAACCATTTCGAGCAATAAATTCCCAGCTTTATTTGTCTTAACTATCGTCCAATGCCGATCGATGGCAAATGCAGGGTTCGGCTCAAGTCCTGAAAGCATTGAATCAACAGCTTGCCGTGCGGCAGCAAGCGACGGATCGTTGAGCGAACTTTCGGGAAAATCTGGAGAAAACCCAGCCGATACGAGTAAGACGTTTCGCTCCCGCAAAGGAACGTCGAGCGTTTCACACAGCCGCAAAATCATTTCCCGACTCGGATGCGATCTCCCAAGTTCAACAAAACCCAAGTGTCGCTGGGATATTTCGGCCTCAAGAGCCAAGTCAATCTGAGTTAAGCGTCTGCGCTTCCGCCATTCGCGCAACAAATCTCCGATCTTTTTGGGCTTACTCAAATCCATGAATTTCAACCTACATTTTTAGCGCACTTTATTCAACTACCTATAAGGTAGTTGAGCGAGTTTGATAAATGTGAGAATCTTTAGGAAGACTAAGCAAATAACTTTTACCATCGCGAGCAATTTCAAGCCCAATCGGGTGCAAAAAATTATAGAAAGGCAGGAATAAAAGAATGGAAGTACAAAAGCAGCGGAATCTGGAAGCGTTAATTGATGATTACTTTCAGACTTTGAACGAGTTGGATAGAACACAACGAATCGAGCTGATTCAAAAAGTTTGGGCGGCAGATGGAATATTTGTTTCGCCAGTTGGAAAGGCTCAAAGTCATCAGGAGAGCCAGGATCTGATTGCAGCTTTTTATGAGAGTTCGCCTGGAACAATAGTTCGTCGAGTGGGTGAAATCGAAATCTTGCACGGAGATTATCTTCGGTTCGGATTTGAAATCATTCATTCCGATGGCACAGTACACATGAACGGCACTGATTTTGCAATTATCAAAAATGGTAAACTGCAACTTGTCGCAGGCTTTTTCAATTCTGCACCGCACAATACCGCAGGTTTAACGCAGCAGGAAATTATTGATATCGTTAAACAAGTGTATCAAGCATTTAATGCGGGCGACGTGGAGACGTGGCTCACCTTTTTCACACCGACATTTGAATGGCACGCAGCAGATAACTCGCCAATTGCCGATCGCAGTCCATATCGCGGTTTAGATGCAGTATGCTCAGAAGTGTTGCCGCGCCTTGCTGTCCTGTTTCCTGGAATGCAACTCAGAGCAGACGAGATTTTAGTAACCGAAAATAAAGCCATAATGCTTGGCTATTACCACAACCTTTCGCAAAAGTTGGGTGGTACAACCGAAGCGCAAGTTGCTCACATCTTGACTTTTCAAAACGGCAAAATCATAAAATTTCAACAGTATCTCGATACCTATAAATTTTCCATTTTGTAGTTTTTGGCAACAACCTGAATGTAGGTCTGAAATAATTTGAACGTCTAACAATTTGATTGCATACCAAGCGGATAGAATTGGTTTGTTGAGTCTCAAAAGCTTCAGCAGGTGAAGCGGGCGTTAGTACAGACAATAATTATCGATCGCCCGCACAAATTCAAAACCTAAGCCAATTGACCTTGATATAACAATCCTAACGTCTGCATCACTCGATATCTAACAGAGAGGATTAACTATCTTTTTTGTAAATAATTAATCCCTAGCACCAATCATTATTGGTGCTTTTTTATTGGTTGTGCGGCACTAGCTTACTAGTGCTTTCTCAATCCCGATTGCTAGCCCCCATCCCGTTGCTTCGCATTGTAGGCGTGAATGCTAACCATCGCTGTCAGTCCACCTTTTACTTATCTATAATTCTCATGACTACGAACACAGATCGATACTTGACTAACGAACATGCTGCCACCGACTTTTCGTTTCCTTACACACAAGCGTTAAGGGGCGAAAATCCAGCCCAGTGTGGATATTTCGTACCTCTAACCCAGATGGAAAAGGCAGGTTGGCGCGTTATTAATCCCGAAAGCCTGATTGAATATTCCTACAACAGTGGGAAAACGGAAGTGGGCATGTTGTTGAAGAAACCTCGCATGGCTCTAACACCTATTTGTCAGCTTGGGATGTACGATCGCAAAGCCTCCCAGGATGAGGAAACTCTAGTGGTAATCGGCAAGTGGGATCGGAAGTACCGCAACGAGAATGTGGGCACCTTCCAAATTTACCTAGTGATGTTCTTCGATGAGAACAAACAACCCCTTCATGACATCCCGCTCAAACTGACTGCCAAAGGAGCGCAGCAAGCTACTCTGTCAGACCAATGGCAACGATTCTGTATTGCAGTAGCGCGGTGTCAAGCGAAAGCAAGTAACATCATGTTCCGCCCTCGTGGTGTGGTTTATAACGCTCTGTGCTTATTCCAGCCGCATATTATTCGGAAGAGTGTCGGCGACAAGATTAAGTCCCCTGCTTGCTATGTGGACGGTTATGTAAATCCCACTGTCGATAATTGGCAAGATTTCTTTTTAGGAACCGATGACGATCTTGCCGATGCAGTCGTTGGCATGATGAATCCTCAACCTCGGTTGTTACTCCCCGATCCCACGCCTGGAACGATTGTGATGACTCCGGCTCCAGCAGCCCAGCCCCAAATTCTGCAATCGCAATCGGTGCCGAGTGTGGGTACTGCCCCAGTGATTCCGCAAAGCGGAGGCTTCGCCAACGACAACAGCAATGCGATCGATGTCGCTTCATCCCCTGTCGCCCAAGAGTCAACACCCGTGCCAACTAGTCCAGCTACTGCTGTAACTGAGACTAAACCAGCACCCAAACCAGAATATATCGATCCGCCTGAGTTTGAAGATGATGAGTTTGAAGAGGATGAGGTTGAAGAAGATCGAATCCCCTTTTAACTGATGCCCCAACCAATCGTTCTTGCTGACTATAAGGATTCTCTAACCCCATACCGTCGCCATCGGGAACGGTACTACTGTCCTGTTTGCGATGGTCATAATTTGACCTTTTCGCCAATCGGTAAATGGATGTGTTGGAATATTCCCACCAGAGAGCATCGGCTGGAAATTATGGCTCGACTCGTCCCGAACTTTAAGTGTTCTACCAGACGAGTTCAGCCAGAGTCTTGTCCGATTGTCTTGCCGCGAGTCCATCCCGCCTTACTTCATTTCCCCTTGATAAAGCCAGATCTGCTGTCAGATGTGGTAGGGAAGCGAACGCACTATTGGTATAGCCACAGTCAACGGGTGGTGCGGATCGATCGTGTCGATGGTAAATCGATCTTTCCGCAGTTCCTTAACGGTTCGGTATGGGCCAATGGTGCGGGCGATCGATCGTGGGCACCCTATGGACTATCGCGGCTGCTGCCCTATCCAGGTAAGACCAATCTCATCTTGGTAATTGAGGGTCAAAAATGCGTGGAAATTGCTCACCATCGGGGTATTCCGGCTCTATGTCTTGAAGGTGGAGATTATTCCCATCAAACCATGTTCGATAAGCTGCGGGCGATCCGCGACAGATTGGAACGATTGCTGTTAGTAGTGCTACCCGACTACGACTTGGATGGCGATCGTAAAGCACAGCGGATTATCCACACTGCTCGTTATTTCTCGCTACCAACCTTGTTACTCGATCCCCTGCAAATCGAATCAGATCTCAAAGCTGGCGACGATATCGAGCAGATGCCGAGTCTCAGTGCCGATCGATTGCTAGAAATTGTCAAACAGCAATTACGTCCCCTTAAA
>JBJOOY010000034.1:0-7154 GCA_046051065.1 Cyanobacteriota bacterium | reverse complement strand
CCACTGCCCACTGCCCACTGTTGACTGCCCACTGCCCACTGCCCACTGCCTAAAATCCCATTGCGGCGGCAACTGATTCTAAATTAGCCGCGATGCCCTGTTGGAAAGGATTGATACTATTTTTAATTGCTGTATCGGGATCTTTAAGACCATTGCCAGTTAAAACACAAACGACAGTAGCATTACTTGGTACGCGATCTTTTACTTTGAGCAATCCAGCGATCGAAGCTGCACTCGCTGGCTCGCAGAAAATGCCTTCTTTACTACCCAACCACCGATAAGCTGCCACAATCTCATCATCAGTAACTGCATTAAATTCGCCATTACTTTCATTTTTGGCAGCCACTGCGTTCTCCCAATTAACCGGATTACCGATGCGAATTGCCGTAGCCAGGGTTTCAGGATTTTTCACGCGTTTGCCATTAACTAGTGGCGCTGCACCTGCGGCTTGGAAGCCCATCAGTTGAGGGAGGTGTTGACATTTACCATTTTGCTGATATTGCTTAAATCCTTTCCAATAAGCGGTAATATTTCCCCCATTACCGACAGGAATGCACAACCAATCAGGGGCATCGCCTAAAGCATCGACTAACTCGAATGCAGCAGTTTTTTGACCTTCTAAGCGGTAGGGATTGACAGAATTGACTAGCGTCACTGGATAGCGCTCGGCCATTTCCTGGACGATATCTAAAGCATCATCAAAGTTACCTTTAATTGCGAGCACTTCAGCACCATAGAGCAAGGCTTGAGCCAACTTACCTAAGGCAACATAGCCATCGGGGATCAAAACATAGGGACGAATTCCACCGCGAATGGCATATGCTGCGGCTGCGGCAGAAGTATTCCCCGTACTAGCACAAATAACGGCCTTGGCACCAGCTTCTTTAGCTTTGCTAATTGCCATCGTCATCCCGCGATCTTTAAAGCTACCAGTGGGATTTAAACCATCATATTTAATATATACCCTTACGCCACGGCCAATTTCTGCCGCGATCGATGGGACGGGAATTAGGGGCGTATTACCCTCATGCAAGGTGATAACTGGAGTAGTTGCAGTCACGGGCAGATACGCTCGATAAGTTTCAATTAATCCTGGCCAAGCATTGTTGCGATGACTGCTAGAATTGACTTTGATTTGGGTATCTAAACTCATGATGTGACTACAACTTGGTAAAAAACGAATCGGCGATCGTGCTGGTTAGCAATAGCAATATTACCGATTCTCGCTGATTCTTCTATTGAAGCATAATTCCGGGCATTTAGGCTGGCGTGAATATATAGAGGTCAGGCAATTGAGGGTAAACTAGTGTTATCGATCGCTCTTGAATATTTACCATTGACTGCGATGTCTGACCTTAAACCCCGTCCGCCTGCCCTGATTGCTATTGTTATTTATAAGTGTTTTACAGTCGGACTATTGGTCTGTGTGGCGATCGGGCTATTTTTAACATCTAAAAAATATGATGATTTATATGGCTTGGCCAACGAATATATGATGACAGGTAAACGGGAAATTATTAAATCGGCCTTAGCAGAAATATTGACTGTATCGACAACTAAGATGCAATTAGGGGCGATCGTGGCCTTAATTTACGCCGCTGTAAATGGACTAGAAGCGATCGGTCTATGGCATCAAAAAGCCTGGGCGACAATTCTCGTTGTAGGTATCGTCGGATTGACAATTCCCGTCGAAATCTATGAAATAATTCACAAAGCGTCTGTAATTAAGTTTGGAGTCTTCGCTATCAATATCGCTATGTTCGTCTATCTGCTCAGACACGCACTGGAAGAACGCAAAAAACATCAAAGATCGGTTCATTAGCGATGGAAGTGGTTAGTGATTAGCCACTAAAATGAGTCAATAAAATCACTGTTCACTCTCTTGATTCGCTAAACCCTCGGGGAACCCGAGGAGCGCGAATCGCTGTTCACTGCTCAATATCTAAATCTTTATGAAAAAAAGTATTAAAGGAGATCGTAATTTATTGCTGACCAGTCTGCTACTATTTTTTATGTTGGCATCTGGAATTACCAGCGCTGTCCTGGGATTTTTCTCGGGGCATGAAGCGCTCAAAGGCGTAACCCAGCCAGATATTCGACCAAATAATAGTAAAGGTGGCAATGCCCAAAATCTCTCAACTAAAGGGTTAGAACTATTACAAGAAAAAGATCTAATCGCCAACTTTAAAAAACAAACGGGTGCCGAAGATTCTCAGCGAAATGCTCAACAAATCAAAGATGCCAAACAACAAGCAAAAGCGTTTGAGAATGCTGTAGCAAACGATCCCAAAGTTGGACTTCCAATTGTCAAACTACCGATCGTTAGAGCAGATCAAGGAATTGAAATGGCAGTCAGATCGATCGATTCAAAAAGTAATGGTAACAATGTCAGAATCGCCGTTACTCTGGTTAATCGTGGCAGTCAGGCGGTGAATTTTGCTCAAAGTACGATTAACGTTACCACCGATCGATCTCAAGCTCTGGGCGCCACTACCACTGGTTTACCCAGGAGTCTCCTCGCCAACGGTCGAGAGGCTAAAATGATGCTGGCAATCCCCAAAAATGCGCTGGGGAATGTCAAAACTGTTTCATTACAATTGACTGATGCCGATCAAAAATTGCAACTGGAAATACCTGATTTGATCGTTAAGTAATCGATCGAGGCAAGTTGAGTCTGAATCTTAAAACTGTTCGTTAATCCCTAATTCTCTATACTTCTATCCCCTATAATGAGCGATATAGATCCACTTTTAGATCGTGTGGAAATTGGGTGGCGACTATTACTAGTGTTGGGATTGATCCTGATTAATGCCTTTTTCGTGACTACGGAGTTCGCGATATTTTCGGTGCGGCGATCGCGGATTGCTCAGTTAGTGGCTTCTGGCGACGATCTGGCTAAAAAAGTCCAAGATTTGCAACGGGGGATCGAGCGATTACTATCTACCACTCAAGTCGGAATTACGCTGTCAAGTTTGGCACTAGGTTGGATCGGCGAACGAGCGATCGCCCAAGTCTTTGCAGATCGACTGGTGAACCTACCGATCGCTCATTCGCTGTCAATTCCCCTGACATTTATTCTGTTAGCGTACCTCCAGATTGTGTTTGGCGAACTGGTACCAAAATCGATCGCGCTGATTTATGCCGAACAGATCGCCCGATTTTTGGGCACTCCTAGCCTAACGATCGCCAGAATTTTTAGCCCGCTGATTTGGGTACTCGATCGATCCACCAAATTGTGCTTGCGGTTAGTGGGAATTAAAAATCGAGATAATTCTTACAGCCGCATGACATTCAAAGAATTACAAACGATCGTCACTACCGAATGGGCATCGAGTGGACTGGCGATCGAACAGGGCGATTTATTAAATAAAGTGTTTGAATTTGCCGAAATTCTCGTCACCGCGGTGATGGTGCCCAATACGCAAATTGTGACCATTCCTGAATCGGCAACTTGTCAAACATTGCTGATTAAAGTCGCTACAACAGGCTATTCCCGTTATCCTGTCACAGATACCGCCCTCAATCGAATTATTGGCATCGTCTCATTCAAAGATTTTGTCCCGCTGTTGGCTCAAGGCAAAGTGGCTGCTCAAATACCGATTAAAGACTGGATCCAACCCGTCGAGTTTGTGGTCGAATCTACTCCTGTAAGCTTTGTGCTGAGCCAGATGCAGAAATCCGATGCTCACATGACGATCGTGGTCGATGAATTTGGTAATACGGCTGGATTAATTACGCGGGGCGATGCGATCGCGCAAATGATCGGGATTAAAATTACTTCCGAACGACAAGCACAACTACTATATCAGCTAGCCGACGGTTCGTTTCTCGTCCAAGCCCAAATTAAGCTTGAAGACCTCAACGAACATCTGACTAGCAATTTGCCGTTAGCGGATGATTACCAGACCCTAGCTGGATTCTTGCTCAATAAACTCCAGCATTTTCCTCAAGCTGGGGAAACTTTGACTTATGAAGACTGGGATTTAACCGTGGTGGCGACGATCGGCCCGAGGATCGATCGAGTTAGAATTCAGAAAATCGATCGTCGATCGATAATGCCATCCCTGGATCTACCAATCCCAGCTCCTTAAAGGCTGATAATCTCAATAAGCAAGCATCACAACTACCGCAAGGACGTGGCTCGCCAGAATAGCAAGACCACGTTTTTGCCCAAGGTACGTTTAACCGATTACCAAGCTCGATGATTTGGGTTTTTTTGAGTTGGATTAATGGTGTAATAATTTCGATCGGTTTGCCCTCTCTACCCTGCTTGGTACCCAGCTCGAACACCGATCGCATGGCATCGATATAGTCGGGGCGACAGTCTGGATAGCCAGAATAATCCAGGACATTAACACCAATATATACCCGACTAGCACCGATCGTCTCGGCATAAGCGAGGGCAAAACTCAAAAAAATCGTATTACGTGCTGGAACATAAGTAACCGGAATTGACGCTGACATGGCTGCCAGATCGCGATCTTGTGGCACGGCGATTTGGTTGTCTGTAAGGGCAGAACCGCCCCATAAGCGGAGATCGAAATTAACGATCTGATGAGTAGCTACTCCAGCAGCAGTCGCGATCGCATTAGCTGCGGCTAGTTCGCGCCGATGGCGTTGCTGGTAATCGAATGAGAGCGCATGACAACTGTAACCTTCACTTTTTGCCAGGTACAGTACCGTCGAGGAATCTAAACCACCTGAGAGGAGAACAACTGCTTTCACAACGGCTAAAAAAATGAGGGACTTTCGATCGGCTGAACTAATTGCTATTCTACCTTTTTTGATCGCGACTCGATCGCTACAACTGTGACGATCGTTGACTTTCTCTCTCATCCTCGGTGGCGATCGATCGAGTGAAAGTTAAGTAGTTAGGAACATAAACAAAACTTTTCTGTTCTTTACAATCATACCCCCTGTGATAGTATCTGAATTATTACAGGCAATGAACTAGTCAACAGTGAAGCATTATTAATGACGAAGGCTAGCCGAAACATGTTTCAACTGCTCGGTTAGACTTAACACCGTTAATAAGCAATGATGTTGGGAAATTCCAGCCCCGATCTCAACTGATCGCTGATTAACTAATTCACGGTGGAGGAGTAAATTATACAGATGGCGCTCGATGGTAATGTCTGGAAATTAGGCGATCGAGTAGAACTATTAACTAAATGACAGCACAAATTTACTGTAAGGGTGCCCCATTTGGCGACGGTATCCCGACAACTCAATCCCCAGATTCAGTACCACCTAAGTTAATTGCTGATAGTTCACAAATTAAAGAAATCGTAATGTTCGATCGCTTCTAAAATTCCCCAGGCATGTGCGCCATCAGCAAAATAAACTCGATCGCTATCGTTCAACATCGATAACTCATCCAGGTGACGATTCGCTACAACCACGCCCAGAGTGTCGCCGCGTAGCATATCTTCATCGCCGCCAGATCCACCATTAACCAACACCCGCTCTAAGGGAATATTCCATTGTCTGGCTAGATACCGTAAGGCTAGACCTTTAGAGGCTCTGGCTGGGACGAAGTCGAGATATTGACCAAATGAGAGGCTAGTATGGGTCGATAATTCTTGTTGCCGCAAGAGCGCGATAATTTCTTCTAGTGGTGGTGCGATATTCGCATCGTAATAGTAAGAAACCTTAAACCGACTTTGCTCTCTCTTAGACTGGATAGTCAAGCCAGGCAAGGGATCGAGGGTGCGGCGCAAGACTTGTGGTGTCCACCCCCGATCGATATGATGGTTCCAAGCAACATCGGCTGTCAGTCTGGGTGGGTAATAAATCTCTGTGCCCAAACTGGTAATCAACACATCTGGAGTAGGGATGCCATGGGTTTTAAAAATTTTCAGGGCTGAATCCAACCGCCGTCCGGTGGCGATCCCAAATAAAAACTGCCGCTGCTTTTGGCGCGCCACGCGCACAAATTCTGCCAGTGCCTCGTCATCACCTAATAATGTATTATCGATCGCTGTAAACATCGCTCGGCGGCGATATTTACCTGCTTTGTGGATCGGTATCGATTTGGGTAACGGAGGTACGTCTTTCAATACAAGCGATCGAACCTTCTGGAGGTACGATCGAGCATGAGCATCCCACGAATAAAATCGAGCGACATTTTTTAAACCATTATCGGAATATTTCTGCCACAGCGAAGGATCTTCAAGCATCGTCAATAATGCTTGTTCAATCGCCTCTCCATCCAGCGGATCGACTAATAACCCATTATGACAATTGCCAATAATATCTACTGGGCCACCATTTTCGGTCGCCACCAATGGCAAGCCACTAGCCGCAGCTTCCAATAAAGTCAATCCAAATGGCTCGGTCAGGGCAGGATTGACAAATACACCCTTAGAAGCAGCCGCTAACCGATAAATATCGGCCACTTCGCCAGAAGTATGATGTTTTGGCAATGCCACGCATCCATACAGATCGTAGCAATCCATCACTAGCAATAATTCAGTTAAAACATGTTGGGCACCTTCATTTAATTCGCGAATATCAGCTCGATTACCAGCGATAATCACCAAATTGGCTAATTCCTGCAATCTCGGAGAGCGACCGTAGGCTTCCAACAGGGTGACGATATTTTTCCGCTCATCAGGTCGAGATAATGCCAAAATCATCGGTCGCTCTGGATGGCTGAGAAACTTAGTCAACGTTTCCCGAAAATCGATCTGTTCGTTCTTACCATCAGGCGGATAAAATTGCTCTAAGTCCGTCCCTGGTGGAATCACCGCCATTTTTTCTGGCGTGTAATAATCATACAACTCGTATTGATCTTCAATTTCGTTACGCGTGCTGGTAATTACCAACTCCGCAGTGCTCAAAGTATCTTCTTCGGCACTAATCCGCTGGAGCATATGATAGCGTTCCTCAATTTGCTCCATCGTCATCCCCAATGCCAACAATCTCCGCAATTTATCGCGTCCTAACGAATGCCCCGTGTGAATCAGGGGTAATCCGGTTGAATGAGACAGCCTAACTCCGACATATCCAGCATCGGCATAGTGGCTATGGATCAGATCTGGCAACCGTGGCTGAGTATGCAGCCAAGTTAATAATCGATCGGTAAAGCCATCGAGATGGCTCCACAACTCTTCTTTGGCAATATAAGCATTGGGGCCTGCTTCAATGCGGAC
>JBJOOY010000033.1:0-4618 GCA_046051065.1 Cyanobacteriota bacterium | reverse complement strand
CTTAATGTTAAAATTGACTTTTAATTACTTAGTCGAACGATCGTGCAAATCCGATTGATGTGGGAAGATCCGGCCACAGGAGAACGGAAAGAACCTCTGTTAACTGTGCCTATTGCCTTGGGACGAGAATTTGGGCGACTGCCAAGTGAGTTTGAAGGCGATCGGGTGTGTCGTGTCGTATTGAATAGTTTAGAAGTATCTCGCTGTCATGCCTTAATTACACTCGATCGGGGTCGCTTGGTGATTCTCGATCGAGGTAGCAGCAATGGGGTAATAGTCAACGGACAATTGCAAACTCACTGCCAGATCGATCCTGGCGATACCATCCAAATTGGTAACTATCAAATCGCGATCGCCTTATCTGACAGTTCACAACCCATTGCCACACCAGCAAGTGAAGCCCAGATTAGATTTAATGCGGTCACAAACCGCACCGATCCGCGAATTACCGCGCCACTTGAAAGTCAGGTTAATAGCTTTTTAGACCCGATTTTCCGACAACAACAAATCGATCCTCAAGCTATTCATGCCACTGGCTTGCCAGTAGAGGAAATAGAATATGCAACTGTGGGGGGAGGTTTAGGCAGTTTTATTTGGGTGGATTTACTCCGGATTGGGGGCGTGAGTACCGAGCGCATCCGGATCTTAGGGATGGAACAGAAGCCCTACGGACGCTACCAACAACTATGTCTCAATGCACAGATTCCCCCTCAAGAGCGGCTCAGGTCGCCTGCGGATGCTTGTCCTGATAATATTTGGGGTTTTCCTAACTATGCCACCTTAGAGGCGATTAAAGACCTCGCTAAGGGCAAATTTCGATCGAGTCTGGGTCATCTGTGGCAAGTGTTCGCCGAACCCAATCTGACAGACACTTATACCCCCAAATCTGGAGATACGATCGCGGCGATCGATCGCGAAGCTGTGCGGATTAATTGGAGTAAAATGATTCGGACGGCTAGCGTTCAGATCATTCGGCAGACTACAGACGGTCGATACGCGATCGTTTATAATTGCCAACGACCGAATGATTATGCTTGCACGATCGCCCGTTACGTACACATTGCGACTGGTTATCCCGCACTCCAATTTCTCCCAGATTTACAAGCATATCGCGATTGTACCCACGATTTTAAAACAGTTGTTCATGCCTACGAACCGCACGAACATATTTATGAATCTCTAGCAAAATTTGGCGGCACGATCGTCTTACGCGGTACTGGCATAGTCGCAGCACGAATTTTACAGAGAATATATGCCATTAGACGCAATAACGATCGGGTAGATATTCGGGTCATTCAATTACTCCGATCGGCAAAAATAGAAGGTAATAAATACGGTTTAGCCGAGCGAAAAGTCGAACATAATTATGAATTCCAACCCTTTAATTGGCCTAAATCTGCTTGGGGGGGAGAATATAAAAAAATCTTAGAAACTGCCACCCCAGAGCAACGCCAAGATCTACTGGCCGATTGGGGTGGTGTAACCACCATGAATCGTCCCGACTGGCGTAAGATCGTCGCTGGTGGGATGAGTAAACGATGGTATAAAATCGTCTATGGTGAAGTCCAACAAGTCTCACCTCGATCTCCGCACGGTGGGACAATTACCACGATCGTAGAATCCGGTACCAAGCAGGAAATTCAATTAGAAGCAGATTTTATCATCGATGCTACCGCAGTAGATGCACCAATTAGTGCAAGTCCATTGCTTCAAGATTTAGTTCAAAAATATAATTTACCGATTAATCAACTGGGTAGATTAACCGTGACGAGTAATTTTGAATTGGCAGAAATGGCCAATCAATCTGGTAAGATTTATGCCTCTGGTGGAATTACTTTAGGTAATTATTATGCGCCTGTAGATAGTTTTTTGGGATTGCAATATGCTGCTTTTAATACGATTCAAGATCTAGTCAACCAAAAAGCGATCGAACTTAAGCCTCTAGTTTTAGCTCGATCTTTATTTCAATGGTTGAGATGGGTTAGTAATCGATCGCCAAATTAACTAAATTGGTGGTGCTGATTATGGGTATGATTCATCAATAATTATGCGAACGCCTATTTTACTTCCCGGAGAGTGACAGAAGAGGGATAATAGCTTGCGCGTCACCAGACGGCGACAATGTTTGTATCATAACCAAAAGAGTAAACCTCCGTTCCGAGTGCACACGCTTGTTAGCCCGTTTTTATTGATAGAGACTAAAGATTTAAAAGCTCTACTAACCCAAGTTTATAAGTCGCAATTCAGGTTTTCCTATTTACTTTTTCCAAGCATCAGGGTTTTGACTAGCAAACGCCACAATCGATCGGGCAGTAACGCATGTAATAGCAGCAACATTTCGCCATGTGGAGAATAGCGCAATCTTTGGGAGCGATCGGTAGCTGCTCGATAGATCGCTTTTGCCACACCGTCAGGTTCCGGTAAGTTATTGTTAATTTTGGACATAAATTTCTGCACTAGATCGATCGGCTGGGCGTAAGCCGGATGAATCGCCCAGGCTGCGCCATGATTAATGAAATTTGTTTTGGTGCCACCCGGCTCAATAATTTTGACTCGAATTCCCAAGGGTTCCAACTCGAAGCGCATTGCTTCAGAAATCCCCTCAATCGCCCATTTTGTACCATGGTAAGAGGCAGTCATCGGAAAGCCAATCCGCCCACCAATTGAGGTAACGTTTATAATCGTGCCATATCCCTGTTGTCGAAATAGCGGCAGAACTGCTTGCATGGTAGAAACAACGCCAAACACATTAGTCTGAAACTGCTGGTGAAGTTGCTGTGTCGTTACTCCTTCAATAGGTCCCATCAAGGCATACCCTGCATTGTTCACCAAGACATCAATCTGGCCAAATCGTTCTAGCGTTAGATCGATTGCACTAGAGATCGATCTTGGATCGGTGACATCTAAACGCGGACAAATCACCGACTTCTTAGTTGCCCAGTTGCCCACATTCTCAGGAGACCTCATTGTTGCGGCAATATTCCAGCCCTTGTCTAGAAAATATTTAGCAGTTGCTTCACCGATGCCGCTGGAAGCTCCGGTGATTAGAATTGTTGAACTCACAATTAATCTCCCACAAGTTTTACGTTTATGCTTCCCAAGCATAAACTGTGGGGTATACTCCATAGTCAATAGGCAATTTTATATTTGGGCGGGTGTTATGTTGATTAGCGAATTGGCTAAAAAATCAGGGTTGTCTAAAGACACCATTCGCTTCTACAAAGAAATTGGGTTAATTGAGGCGCAAGCGCGACCAGCTGGGACGAGAGTATATATGGAATTCAGTCCGGAAACGCTGGAAAGACTGGTCATGATTACACAAGGTAAATCTCTAGGGTTCACGCTCAATGAGATGAAGCATTTGCTTGAAACTTGGGGACCTATTGAAATGCCGATCGCTGAAAAGTTGAGAATCATCGATCGCAAACTTGATGAGATGACTGAAAAAATGCACCAGCTTGAAGAAATTCAGTCATTCTTAACGATCAAGCGCAGCAAAATTACCCAGGAATCAGAAAATTTAAAAGCATTTTCCATTTCGCCCTCGCTGGAGATCTGACTTGAACGGGGAACATCAACCGATCGATTTCAAGCCATTGCCCTAACTGTTAGTGCACAAATTTAAGATCCCTAAGTTAAAATACTTCCCCCCATTAACTTCTGGAATCGATAATCCAACTCCGCCTTCAATCTGGGCGACTTACTCAAATCCTTGTCTTGTAAAATTACTTTTTCTGCTGCATCCCGAGCAATTGTCAAAATTTCCCCATCCTCCGCCAAACTTGCCAAGGCAAAATCAGCCATCCCCGATTGGCGCGTACCCAATACCTGTCCAGGTCCGCGCAATTGCATATCCATCTCCGAAATCCAGAACCCATCCTGCGACTGCTCCAATACCTGCAATCGCTGTTTAGCATCGCTAGACATACTACTACTCATTAGCAAACAGTAAGAACGGTGCTGTCCCCGTCCGACGCGTCCGCGTAATTGGTGCAATTGCGATAGCCCAAACCGTTCGGCATTTTCGATCAACATCACCGTCGCATTCGGCACATCTACCCCCACTTCAATTACCGTTGTCGAGACAATAATTTGGATTTGATTATCCCGAAACGCGGTAATCGCCGCATCCTTCTGTGCCGAACTCATCCGCCCATGTAATAGCCCCACCTGAAACTCCGGAAATACCTCAGTGGCTAGTCGCGCGTGTTCCTCCGTCGCCGCCCGCAGATCCAATTTTTCCGACTCTTCTACCAGGGGAAGAACGATATACACCTGTCGCCCTTGGGCAATCTCCCGCCGCATTAAGTCATAGACTTGACTCCGCTGACGGCTATTCACCGCATTAGTCTGAATCGGCTGTCGCCCTGCGGGTAATTCGTCAATCTGGCTCACATCTAAATCGCCATGTAAAGTGAGCGCAAGGGTACGGGGGATGGGAGTGGCAGTCATCGTCAGAACGTGAGGCTGAGAGCCTTTTTGCTGCAATTTAGCGCGTTGGAATACGCCAAAGCGATGTTGTTCGTCAATCACAACTAAACCGAGGTTGCGGAAATTCACCTGATCCTGAATTAAAGCATGAGTACCCACGGCGATCGACAGTTCTCCAGTCTCCAGT
>JBJOOY010000032.1:0-11629 GCA_046051065.1 Cyanobacteriota bacterium | reverse complement strand
GACCAGCATAGCGCATCGCGGCTGGATTGATGCCCAGAATTACTCGATCGTGAGGATAGTAATGTTCGAGAATAATTTCATAGCAGCGCATCCGCACATCTGCGGGGATATCATCTTCTTTGGTCGCTCCAACTAAGGGGTGCAAAAATAAGCCATCAACTGTTTCCATTGCACACTTCTGGATATACTCATGGGCGCGATGAATTGGGTTGCGGGTTTGAAACCCAACAATCGTGTTCCAACCTTTAGCTTGAAACTGGGCGCGAGATGCAGCAGGATCGATTTGATACGTTGGAAATTGAGGATGTGGTTCCCGTTCTAATAGCCACACAGCCCCAGCTAAATTGACGTTACCCTGGTCGTAAACGACTTTGACCCCAGGATGTTGGGAATCATCGGTACGATAGACGTTAATCGCTTCCTGCTGCTTATTGTAGGTATATTTTTGGGCTAATTCCAGCACACCCACATATCTACCAGTATGATCGTCGAGTCGGATGAGCGTGCCGATCTCTAGTGGTGCAGCGACGGCTTCAGTAACTGATAAAGTAATCGGAATCGACCAGGGTAAACCATCTGCTAGTCGCATCTTGGTAACGACATTCTGATAGTCAGCTTCTAGCATAAACCCTGTCAATGGGCTGAATGCACCGATCGCAATCATGACTAAATCGGAAAATGCGCGTTCGTCTAACTGAACTCGCTGTAACCGATCGGCTTGACCGATAAATTCGGCTTTTTGGGTGGGGGTGGCGATCCGATCGATTAATTTACCGCCGTGGGGTGCAATACCAGAACGCTGACTCAAACTAACTTTCCTCGCAATTGTTACGTATTTGTACCAATTACTCTAGCAGCTTTTTAGTCCCTAATCTCTAGCATGTTTGGATTACCTAATAAAGTCGGTGCGATCGAGTTTTCAAACAGGCGATCCATCCGTGTGGTACTTAATAAGTTGCGAACTGGTTCGGCGATCGAATAAAGATATAAATCGCCACCAGCACTTCTGAGCAGTTTGAGCATCACGATCAGTGCGCCTAAGCCAGAACTATCGATAAAGTTGACATCCGCCATGTCTAACAACACAAGATTATTACCTGTTGCTACCAATTCACTAACTTGTTGGTGCAATTCATTTGCTTGTACCCCATCGAAGATTCGTGCTGGTTTAATAATTCTGATCGATGCAGCCATATGTCAACTTCCGAAGTTATGTTTATTCTGAATTCTGATGGCAACTGTTTAGTAGTGGTCATAATGAGGCTCTCTGAACCGCTGTTGAGGCCATAGCACTAAAGACTTTGTTAACTATGTAGTGCTAAGATTGTGCTAGTGCTGTAATCAACGCACTGACCGAACCTCTAGTTAACTTTTAGTTAATAATGTAGATTAAACTTCACATTTAGTGTAGTTTTATAATAATTTTGCCTTTGTAAATATCATCACTTATTTAGTACGATTTCAACATGAGCTGAATGACTGAAAATAAACCACCCCATTTTAAGTGGGATGGTTAAATTCGCTACTTAGGCGATCTGGTGATATCTAGCCTGTAAATCTTGAATGGTAAATATGGCCTCAAAAATTAGTCCTCGATCGGCATAGAACTGCGCACCACCTTGCTGGCGATCGACTAAAGTTAGCACTCGATCGACCATATAACCCGCTGCGGTGAGTCTTTCTACCGCTTTCATGGCCGATTGTCCGGTAGTCACAACATCTTCTAAGACAACTACCTTAGATCCTGGCGGCAGAGTTGCACCCTCAATATAAGCTTGAGTCCCATGTCCTTTAGCTTCTTTGCGAATAATTAAGGCTGGAATCGATCGACCCGCGTAAACAGAAACAACACTCACCGCCGAGACGATCGGATCTGCGCCTAGAGTCAATCCAGCTACAGCAGCCGTATCGGGTGGGAGCATTGCCAATAAAATTCGCGCAGTAGCTACAGCCCCTTCTGGATGAAGTGTAACTTGTTTACCATTGATATAGTAAGTACTTTTTTGACCGGATGAGAGCATAAAATCGCCTTCTTTATAAGCCAAATTACAGAGTAAATCCAGTAAATGTTGGCGCAAAGTAGTTAGATCTAGCTCCGTCCAGGGAATATTTCCAACAGGTGACTGCATAATTTGGATCGTTTTAAGTATTGGTGGTTAGATGTTGGCTACTGGATCTGATTCGGTGTCACTATCTACTATCCACTGTCCACTGTCCACTGTCTACTAGTCATCATCTCAACCTGCATCGGTAGTGATTGCAAGGTCGAATCTTCCTGATGGGGATCTCCATCAGTTGAATAACGTAAATAATCGATATAGAGGCTAAACTTATGATGAACTTAAATACGATCGGCTCGATCGCACTAGCCATTAGTGCTATTTGCTTTGTTACATCCCCCGTATATGCACAGCAGGCTCCAGAAAATGTCGCTGAAGCAATTACTCGTGCTGTATTCGATCGATCTGGAGATATCTATGCTAATGCTGGCATCGGTCGTCAGGCAACACAATTTTTTGGTTTGAGTTATCCCGAACACGAATATCTTAGCGATGCTCAGTCGATCGAACAAATTTATCGGGAAGGAATGCGCCAACAAACGAGTAAGAATGGTGTCGTTCGTACTGCCGATTTACCCAATCCTTTTACTAGTTCTATCCTAACTTCTGCGCAATAAAGGCTCTCCCGCTAATATCGGGTAAATGGGGGTAAAATTCCGCTAGCGCTAAATTTTATCCCTTTCCCAATTGGCAGGACCGCGCAGGGTTTGGCAAGACAATCATCTACTAGATCGGACTATAGTCGATCGAGCGGTGAAATTTGGGCAACCTAAGCGCAAGCAACAGCACAAAATTATTAAATCGATCGGACTATGGTAAGCTCTACTAATTTTCCAGTTCCGCCACCACCGCCATCTATTTTAACCAATGGTTTTGGATCAGCACCAGCAACTAGCACGCAGACAAAGGCGAAACCTACAGTCATTTACAACTTACCACCAGGTCAACCTAGCATTGGTGAATTAGTAGCTGAAGCTTTTGATGCTGGATATTCTGATGTCCATGTAGGTGTTGGTGAAATACCAAGATTTCGCAATCGGGGAGAAATTGAAACTACTAATTATCCAGAGACGGATTTTGAAACCTTTATGTCGTGGTTGCAGGAGGTATTGAATGAAGAGGAAATTCAGAAGTTTCAAACTAATTTAGATTTCGATGGTGCTACTCAATACGAATTTGCGCGGGTGCGGATCAATCTATTTGATTCTCTGTATGGCTATGGCATGGTGATGCGACTGATTCCGATGCAAATTGCCACCATTGATGAATTACGCTTACCGCCAGTTTTCCGCGATGTCTGTCATTATCATAAAGGGTTAATTCTAGTCACAGGGCCGACAGGTTCGGGTAAATCGACAACGATGGCGGCAATGGTCGATTATATGAACAAAGAAATGCCGCGTCATATTATCACGATTGAAGATCCGATCGAGTTTATCCATAAGAGTAAACGCGCTCTGATCAAACACCGCGAGGTTGGTGCAAATACACTCATGTTTGATACAGCACTTAAAGCCGCACTACGGGAAGATCCAGATGTGATTTTAGTTGGAGAAATGCGCGATCGGGAAACTGTTAATACAGCACTTAAAGCAGCACAAACTGGTCACTTAGTAATTGGTACGCTCCATACTAATAGTGCAGTCAAAACGATCGAGCGGGTACTTAATCTCTATCAACCGGAAGAACAAGCAGTGATGCGGATCTCTTTGGCTGAATCATTAGTTGCAGTTATTTCGCAAGGCTTGTGTCGGACTACAGACGGAAAACGTGCTGCCTATCACGATATTCTGATTAATACTGAAACTGTCAAAGATTATATTCGCGATGGTAAATATGATGATATCGGGCCATTAATGTCTGACGGTGAATTCGATGGGATGATCACGATGAATAAATCCCTATTTGAGCTCTATCAAGAAGGCCGAATTACCGAAGAAACTGCCCTCGAACTCTCACCCACCCAAAATGAAATGGCTATGATGTTACGTGGGAAGATTTAGTTTGTAGATCGATCTTCATCACATTAACTATTGAAATTCAAGCAAATAACTGTAGAACATCGATCGATAGATCTGGAAACGCTAATGGAGAAATCGTACCACTATTAAATTGGATTTCCGATTGATAACCAGATGCTGTCAAATCGCGAAAGACAACTACTACTGATGTTTGTAAATTCATTACCCAATATTCAGCGATTCCGGCATCTGCATAGATATCTTTCTTGATGCCCAAATCTTTGGCAAGTGTAGAATCAGAAATTTCAATCAACCAGAAGATATCCTCTGGCTGAGGGTGACGATCGCGATACAATGCTGCTGGCATTCTGACGATCGCGATATCTGGTTCTGGTTCAGAATTATTTGGTAATGTAATGGGATGAGCTTCCTTAATTTTGGCTCTATTTCCTAATAACTGCCGCAAATATTCACCTGTTTCCGTGCAGTGGAAAGAATGAGACACACCTTCTGGTGACATTTCGATTATTTCTCCTGTGAGTAACTCTACTTTTCTGTCATCCAGTAGTCCAGTGGCGATCATGTGGTGATAGTCTTGGAGACTCCACTTCGCGGTGACGATGCTCATTGCTGATTACCTCGCTGATTGAGATATTTATGTCTGACTACTTAAATTTAAGCGATCGGCTGCCAATCCATCACAAAAGAGCTAATTTCCCAACATCATTTGTTCGACAAAATTGGTGTAAACTTCACCCTTAATAAAACTCGGATGTTCGAGAATCCGTTGATGAAATTCGATCGTGGTTGGCACGCCTGTAATTGCATACTCCCGGAGCGCGCGGCGCATCCGCCGAATGGCTGTATCTCGATCGACACCCCAGACGATTAATTTGCCAATTAGAGAGTCATAAAAAGGTGGAATCTCGTAATCAGTATACACATGGGAATCAATCCGGATGCCTGGCCCGCCTGGAGCCAAATAACCAGTGATTCTACCAGGTGACGGTCGGAAATTATGGTTGGCATCCTCAGCATTGACACGACACTCGATCGAATGACCTTTGAAGATTACTTGCTCCTGAGTCAGTGAGAGTTTTTCGCCCTGAGCCACCCTGATTTGTTCGGCGATTAAATCTAACCCCGTAATCATTTCTGTAACTGGATGCTCGACTTGGATCCGCGTATTCATTTCCATAAAATAGAAATTACCATGCTTATCGAGCAGAAATTCTACCGTACCCACTCCAGCATAATCGATCGATTTGGCCGCCGCGATCGCCGCCGCACCCATTTCCGATCGTAATTCTGGACTTAATATTGCACTGGGAGCTTCTTCTAATAACTTCTGATGGCGACGTTGGATCGAACAGTCCCGTTCGCCCAGATGAATGACATTCCCATAATTATCCGCCAGCACCTGAAACTCAATATGACGGGGACATTCAATAAATTTTTCGATATATACGCCCCCATTCCCAAAGGCAGCTTCTGCTTCACCCTGTGCGGCATGATACAATCTCACTAAATCCGCCTCCTCCTGTACCAACCGCATCCCCCGCCCACCACCGCCAGCAGTCGCTTTGATCATCACGGGATAACCGATTGTATTAGCGATTTCGAGCGCCTCTTCTGCATCGGCTAATAGTCCATCACTACCTGGCACAGTTGGCACCCCCACCCGTTTCATCGTTTCCTTGGCGGTAGATTTGTCTCCCATGGCGCGCATGGCAGTTGGTGAAGGACCGATGAAAGTCAGATGATGATCGGCACAAATTTCGGCAAACCGGGCATTTTCTGCTAAAAAGCCATAGCCGGGATGAATGGCTGTGGCATTGCGAGTTAATGCCGCTGAGATAATATTAGGAATATTCAGATAACTCTTACTGCCGATCGGTTCGCCAATACATACCGCTTCGTCAGCAAGTTGAACGTGCAGTGCCCGCCGATCGATCGTTGAATGCACGGCTACAGTGCCAATCTCCATTTCACCACAGGTACGAATGATTCTCAGGGCAATTTCTCCCCGATTGGCAATTAAGATTTTAGAAAATGACATTATTAGTTAAGATTCCTAGCACCGCTACGCGGAATTATGAATTGTGAATAGTTTACTGCCTACGACAGCATTATTTGGGTAAGTTGTTCGTCTATCCCGATCGTCGTTAGCAAAGCAACTACTTCACCAGAACGATAATTCGCACACTGGGCAAGATTATTATATTTTAGATTAGGTGCGGTTTGACCAGATTTGGCTATCGATCGAGAATTATCAGTTTCAAGCTAGATGTTCGAGATTCTATCTGCGTTAGTTGTAGAATTTCGACTCGATCGATTACTGAGACGACTTTTTGTGACAGCCTGGATCTGCATATCTTCGGATCTATTCTCATCAATCTCTGCCCAGCATTATTCTCTGCATTAGCTCAAACTGAAAATATCCAAGCTGGAAAAACTTGTCGAGTCACAGATCCAACTGAAACTCCACTCAATGCTAGATTGCGACCTAATGGTAAAGTTGTTGCTAGGATTAAAAATGGTAGAAATGTCTATATCCAGTCAATCGATCGAGATCGTGAGGGCAAACCATGGGTTTTAGTAGCAGTTAAAAATCAAGGCAAATATAAAATGCTAGGGTATGTATTGCGCGAGTTTGTAAGCTGTTATTAAGATCAAAATTCTACGATCAATCTAGTATGGGACTGTAGGTTGGGTTGGGTTGAGCCTCGAAACCCAACGCCCCCAACAGAGTTACTAAACTGCAAAACCACAGGCAATATAGTTTTGGATCTTATTTAATCCACGATCTTTAGGAAATAGCTTCGATTCAGAAGTTGGACTTCTGGAGCGATAAATTGAGGGTGTTATACTAAAAGCGGTAAGTATCCATAGTAGTTGTAAATCATATTGGTTGAACTCTAATGAATAAAATTCCCCTAAAGTCTCAATTTAGCTTGCTTAAAGGATTTTGGTTTATCTTTCAAGATGGCGATCGATCGATTGCTGCTCATGGATCCGCTACGGGTCAAGAAAAAATATTTGTTAATGGCCAACTAATCTCCAAGAAAAGATCATTAAGAATGACGAGTAAACATCAGTTTAGCTGGGAAGGAAATACATATGAATTAGTCTTTCGTATTTCTCAAATACTAAACTGGAAAATGGAATGCTCTTTAGCAAAGGACGGAGTTCTTATTGGATGCTTTAAAACATCCTACAAATCTAAGTTTACAATGGTGAAATTTTTAGTAGTCTACACACTAGTTGGTGCAGTGATTGGTGCTATTTTTGGGTACTTTAATCTGCCGCTCTGGTTACTAGTGATTTTATGTGCCTGTGTGATTGCGGATATGAGCGCAAGAGGAAAGAATAACATAGTCATCAATCAAGAAGTTTGATAATGGGTGGGATGATTTTTTAAGGATCGAGGATACCCCTGTTAAGGTGAGCATTTGTACTGTTTGACGCTTTTGCGTCATTCTATCGAAGCTTGCGCGCCGACTAGCGGCAGTCGCGAGAATAGGGTTTCTGTACATTTGACCGCTCGAATTGCCAATTAGTACAAAAAGTCACCTTAACAGGGGTAGTGCAGGCAAGGTTAAAGCCTGGAGAAAGATTTTTAAGTAATAGACAAAATTAAAAACCCTGGCATGGGTTGAAAACTATTGCCTGTTATAGATCTCTAAGGTCAGTATAATTTGTGACCTGGATAAATCACGGATAAATACTCTATCTATAAAAATGGAAGAATTAACCGGAAGCTTACTACAAGAACGCTATCAAATTGATACACTTCTTGGCCGCCAAACTGGGCGACGAACTTTTTTAGCGATCGATACCCAGACTAATAACTCCGTGGTTATTAAGCTTTTACTTTTTGGCCCCGACTTTACCTGGGAAGATTTAAAGCTATTTGAACGCGAGGCTGAGGTATTAAAATCTCTCGACCATCCGGCTATTCCTCAATATCTAGATTTCTTTGAAGTGGAACTAGAACGGGGAAAAGGATTTGCACTGGTACAGAGTCATATTGCTGCCAAGTCTTTGCAACAATGGATTCAAGCTGGCCGCACCTTTAGCGAAAATGATTTGGAAGCGATCGCTAGAGACTTACTCAAAATTCTCGAATATCTTCAAGCTCGGCAACCAGCCGTGATCCATCGAGATATTAAGCCCAGCAACGTTTTATTAACCGATCGCACAGCTCATAGTCCCGGCCAGGTTTATCTAATTGATTTTGGCTCGGTACAAACC
Organism: Cyanobacteriota bacterium; assembly: GCA_046051065.1. GTDB lineage: Bacteria > Cyanobacteriota > Cyanobacteriia > Cyanobacteriales > Chamaesiphonaceae > Chamaesiphon. The sequence goes on along the minus strand of JBJOOY010000032.1, from coordinate 3,354 downwards.
GCCATCAGGGGTGGGACTCAAACGGTTGTTGGTACTTATGGTTACATGCCGCCTGAACAGTTTGGCGGGAGAACTTCTGCCGCAACGGATATTTATGCTCTAGGCGTGACGCTAATCTATTTAGCTACTGGCTGCCATCCCGATGAATTGACTCAGCAAGATCTGCGGCTGTGCTTTGAAGATCGGGTGAATCTTAGCCCTCGCTTAGTCGGCTGGCTCCAGCAAGCTACTTATCCCAGCTTGGAAAGAAGGTTGCCATCAGCTCAGCAGGCTCTCCACAGCTTAGATAACGATCCAGATGTAAGTATGTCCAATACCCTCAGGGTTGGCGACTTTCCGATCGAAAGACAACCCCAACAACCAGCTCCAACAACAGAAAAGCCCTTTGACTGCAAAGTAGAGATAACAAGGGGCACCAACAACGATCTAAAAATACTAATTCCTTTTGACCACGACTACTCTCTTTGGTGGCTGGTTCTTATAGTTACTATTTTCTTGGTTTGGAATACTTGGTATCTATTACTTCCTGTTTTGGTCCCGTCAATATGGCTACTGATCACACCTCTCCTACTTCTCGGAATGAGTGTACCTATTGTAGTGCCATTGCTGTTTTATTTAATTGGCTACACACGTCTCCATATCACTCCATCCACTATTATGTTGTCATATAAGCTATGGGGTATTACTTTGTGGAAATCCCGAAAGCTAAGAGTCGAACATATTGCTAGAATAGAACTATCAAATGCTGTGAATCCGTTTTTGCCACAACAACAACTGCCACAACTTTATATTTGGGCAGGAAAGCGCAGGATTAGTCTTAACTCTGGTCAACTCACCAGAGTTGAGATGGACTGGCTAAGCTACGAATTGGGTGCTTGGCTAAAGGTACCTATCGATCGACGGTGATAATAGTGGGATTACCCCTTGACTTTTAATACAGTCGCTACAGCTTACTTCGGTTTAAATGTGACTACACCATAGGCAGTAGGCGAAAGATATTGACGAGCAGCCAGTTGGATGGTTTCAGCAGTTAGAGATTGGATTTGTTTGGGATAATTTAAGGCTGGAGCTAGATCTCCGACTACCGATCGATAATAACCGTAAAGATCTGCTCGATCGCTAGGTGTTTCGGTACCGAAAATGTAGCGATTGGCGACTTGACGACGCACCCGGGCGATTTCAGCCTCGGTAACGGGGTTAGTCTGGATTCGATCGATATGTTCGGTAATAATTTGTTCTACTTCATGTAAATGCTCGCTCGGCAACTGAGCGCTGAGATAAAATAATCCTTGCACACGGTTACTCATATTACTCACACTGATATTATTCACCAGTTGACGTTCTTCCTTCAATTCTTTTACTAATCGCGATGTCCGTCCCGAGCCGAGAATAGCGGCTAAAATATCGAGTGGATAGGTTGCGGCTAATTCGATTATCCCAGGCACACGCCAGACCATAATCAATCTCGCCTGTTGGAGACTAGGATCGATGTGTTCTTGGCGAACTACTCGCGCAAAAGCGGGTTCGGGAGTAGGGCGAGCATTTTTGCCCATGAAATTAACGGCTGATGTACTGCCAGATTGAGCCGCAAACCCGTCAGCAACGATATTAATTAACTCATCGACAGGTAAATTGCCCACCGCTACCGCTGTCATTGCAGTAGGTTGATAATGAGTAGCGTGGAAATAACGCATCTGTTGAGCGGTAATGCCCTCAATGACGGCTGCTGGACCTAAAACCGATCGTCGATATGGCAACCTAGCAAATGCAACCTCGATCGCCTGTTGATAGATCCGGCGTTGGGGGCTATCTTGGGAGCGCCGAATTTCTTCTAATACGACTAATTTCTCTCGATCGAATTCTGGATCAGGAATCCGTGGATTGGTAACCACATCAATTTGGAGTGGTGCCAGGACAGCAAAATCTTTAGGCGCAGTAGTAATGTAGTAATGGGTGTAATCTTGGCTCGTAGCGGCATTAGTCATCGCACCGCGTTCTTCAATCAGTCGCTCGAATTCCCCTGCTGCTAGTCTAGGCGTACCCTTGAATACCATATGTTCTAAGAAGTGCGCCATGCCATTGATGGTATCGGTTTCTTGAAACGAACCAACATTCAACCAAATATTCAGAGTTACCGCTTCTACAGGCATCTGTTCGGCCACGATCGTCAAACCATTGGCTAATGTCTGAATGGTGGGGGAATTGAGTGTGCTAGTCACTACGATCGATCTCCTTGTAGAGCTTTTAATTGTGCCGTTTCGACCAGTATAGTAGACCAGTACATCGTTTCTTCGCCCACAGCCAAAAATGCTAGTGGATACCTGACATAAATGGATACTTGACATATTCCCCAATGGATATGATATAATCATTAGTGTTATGACAGTGGGGTGTCGCCAAGTGGTAAGGCATCTGGTTTTGGTCCAGACATTCCGAGGTTCGAATCCTTGCACCCCAGTTTTAGTAGATAGCGTTTGAAATTAGCGCAGCCAGAGGTTAACAGCGAATACTCTGGCTGCTTGTGATGTTAATCAGAAGGGATATTAACTGTATGAATGCTGCGCGAATTCTCGCCCTCGACTTTGATGGGACGCTCTGCGATGGAATGGCGGAATATTGGGAGACAGCATGGCGGACTTATACGCAAGTTTGGCAACTCGACAGGCTAGAGCCATCGGCAGGCGTTGCCGAAAAATTTCGCGAATTGCGACCCTTAATCGAAGTAGGCTGGGAGATGCCAGTATTAATTCGGGCACTGACTCTAGGTATTTCTACAGAAAGAATGCAAACTTCTTGGCAGCGGATTCGCGATCGGATCCTGGCTGATAGTCGGCTGAGTGGAGTAAAAGTCAGTCAGCAATTAGATCTAGTTCGAGATAGTTGGATTCAACAAGATCTGGGGAGTTGGTTGGCGTTACATAAATTTTATCCAGGTGTTGTCGATACTTTACAATCGTTGCCTGGTCGTAAAATTCAGCCGATTATTATTACCACGAAGGAAAGTAGATTTGTGACTCAACTACTCCAAGAACAAGGCATCGAGTTAGCGAGTGAATTTGTGTGGGGAAAAGAACTCAAACGGAGTAAGACAGATAGTCTCAAACAAATTCTCGATCGAGGAACTAAGAAACCGCCGACGGTGTGGTTTGTTGAAGATCGACTGAATACCCTTACCAAAGTCGCCGCTCAGCCAGAGCTAGAGCAAGTGAAACTATATTTTGCGACATGGGGCTATAATACCGTTGCCGAACGAGAAACTGCACTCCAACAGTCACGGATTCAAACTTTATCATTGGCTGATTTCCCGACACTCGGTGGTGAGGTGAAAAAAACAGCAGTAGGAAAAACTACTTC